>JBEKAD010000387.1:0-5581 GCA_050018435.1 Terriglobia bacterium | reverse complement strand
GTCCTGTCAAGCATTATGTCACACATATTTCCATATATTAGTGACTACCAGTCAAGGCCCCAAAAAGGCTAACTCCTCTCCCTGCAAGAACTAACCTAAGCTGAGGGGGTGAGGATCCGTTAGAAACAAAAGGGGTTAGAGATGGATAGCAAAAACCTTGCAAAAATCTATGTCATTGAAATTAAGGCATTTAGCTGATTCTGCGGTGGCGGGGGTCGCTAAAAAAATCCCCCCGAAAATGGGCGAGCGAAGCCTGAAAGTTATTGAAAACACAGGGAGCAGAGGATGTCCGTTTTCCGGTCCTCCACGATGTTATTGAAAAACAATGAGTTATACCTTGCTCTCCACGATGTTGATGAAAAGAAAGGCAGTTGTTGAAAGCAAAAGTGACGAGTGTCGAGTGGCGAGATACAAAGTCCGAAGTCCGGGGTCCGAAGTCCGAGGTCCAGCGTCGAACCAAACTTGGGTGCGCAAAGTCCGAAGAGGGAAATACGGGCAGAGCGAGATCCTTCGCGAGGCTCAGGATGACAGCGCCGCGTGTAGGCCGACGGCCAAACCTCAGCGTGACACACTTCCCCGTATCGGCTATCGGCAGAGTTCAGTGGGAAGATGAATCAATTTGTTGACTTCGAAAATCGCAAATCAAAAGAGCAGTGACAAGTGACAAGTGACGAGTGACACGAAAGCTGACTTCGAAAATCGCAAATCACAAATCGCTAAATCACCCGATGGCCCGATGACCCGATGACCCGATGGCCCGATCACAATGTAGAGTAGAATAGAAACTATGGCCACTCGACTAAAGCTTCTAGCTGAAACCACCGCACCGGTGGAGGAGATCGCGCAAATTTTGCGCGCCGAGCATGGCGACCCCTTCCATATATTGGGAATGCACTTGGTGGAGGTGCGGGGCAGAGCGGCGGTAGCGATTCGCGCTTTCCTGCCGCGCGCGTCTGACGCTTGGGTAGTACGCGGCCCGGGGGAGGGCGGCACGGTGCCGCTCCGGCGCATCCACGCGGAGGGATTCTTCGAAGCGGTCTTCCCGGGCGAGCAGGCGATGTTCCCCTATCGTTTGCGCACGGATTGTGCCGGGCAGCACGAGTTCGAGGATCCTTATCGCTTCCCGCCCGTCCTTTCCGATTTCGATCTTCACCTTCTGGCGGAAGGCACGCACCACAAGACCTACGAAAAGCTGGGCGCGCATGTAACGGAAATCGCCGGGGTGCGCGGCGTGGCGTTCGCGGTGTGGGCGCCGAATGCCCAACGCGTGAGCGTGGTGGGCAACTTCAATTATTGGGACGGCCGGCGCCATCCCTTGCGCGTACGCGGCGCCACGGGCGTGTGGGAAATCTTCATTCCCGGCTTGCGCGAAGGGGAGCTTTACAAATTTGAAATCAAAGGCCGAAATCGTAACTACTTGGGGTTGAAGAGCGACCCCTACGGTTTCTACTCCGAACTGCGGCCCAAGACGGCATCGATCGTCTACGACTTGAACCGCTACGCCTGGAACGATCAGACGTGGATGGCGGAGCGCACGGCGCGCCAGGGGTTCCACGCCCCGCTGGCGATTTACGAAGTTCACCTGGGCTCGTGGCGGCGCTCCCCGGAAGAGGGCCCTCGCGTCCTCAACTATCGTGAACTCGCCGAGCAGTTGGCGGACTACGTCGAGAAGCTAGGATTTACGCATGTGGAATTGATGCCGGTGATGGAGCATCCGCTGGATGAATCGTGGGGCTACCAGACGACGGGTTATTTCGCGCCGACCAGCCGTTATGGTGCGCCGGAAGACTTCATGTACTTCGTCGATTACCTGCACCAGCACGGGATCGGGGTGATTCTGGACTGGGTGCCGGCGCACTTTCCCTCCGACGCGCACGGCTTGGCGTTCTTCGACGGCACCCACCTTTACGAGCACGAGGATGCGCGCCTGCGCGAGCATCCCGACTGGGGCACCCGCATCTTCAATTACGGCCGCACCGAGGTGCGCAGTTTCCTCTGGGCGAGCGCGCTGTTTTGGCTGGAAAAATATCACATCGACGGCCTGCGCGTTGACGCGGTGGCCTCCATGCTCTACCTCGACTACTCGCGCAAAGCCGGGGAATGGGTGCCGAACGCTTTCGGCGGCAACGAAAACCTGGAGGCCATCTCCTTCATCAAAGGCTTCAACGAACTTACCCACCAGCATCATCCCGGCACCTTGACGATCGCGGAGGAATCCACCTCCTGGCCGATGGTTTCGCGGCCCCCTTACGTCGGTGGCCTGGGCTTCAGCCTGAAATGGAACATGGGCTGGATGCACGACATGTTGCAGTATTTTTCCATCGACCCCATCTTCCGCCGTTACCACCACTCCCATTTGACGTTTTCGTTGCTCTACGCCTTCAATGAAAACTTTGTGCTGGTGCTCTCGCACGATGAGGTGGTGCACAGCAAGCGCTCGCTGCTGGCGAAAATGCCGGGGGACTATTGGCAGCAGTTCGCCAACTTGCGGGCGCTCTACGCTTTTCTTTACGCGCACCCGGGAAAGAAGATGCTCTTCATGGGCGCGGAACTGGGGCAGTGGATTGAGTGGAACCCCGCCCAGAGTCTGGATTGGCATTTGCTCGATTACGAACCCCACCGCAAGCTACAGGGTTTGGTGGCGCAACTCAACCGGCTGTACCGCACGGAGCGGGCGCTCCACCAAATCGATTTCGAGCACAGCGGTTTCGAATGGATCGATTTCCACGACGCCGACCATTCCGTCATCGCCTTCCTGCGAAAAGGTCAAACACCGGGTGATCACCTGGTGGTGATTTGCAACTTCACGCCGGTGCCGCGCCACGGCTATCGTGTGGGTGTGCCGGAGGCGCGCTTCTATCGCGAGATTCTGAATACCGACGATGCGCGGTTCGGCGGAAGCGGCGTGACCAACGCGACGGGCCGCCAAGCCATCCCCCTCGCGTGGCAAAACCAGCCCTGCCACGTGGAACTGACCCTGCCGCCCCTCGGAGTAATCTATTTGAAACCGGAAAGGTAAAGCGCCCCCCCGTGGCGTCAATCCCGGCCGGCTCTTTGCCAAAATTTCTCTTGGCCTTCCCCGGCCTGGCAGTGGCTGCATCAAAATAATGCGCACAAGGAGAATCACCATGAAGCCGGCGCGGAAATGACTCAGATCGGTTGTTCCCCGGTCGACTCTCGGTTATACTCAAGCCCTCGCTGGCGCCAGGATGTGTGCAAAATGAGTGGAGATAGCATGGACCGGGAACGTCGAAGCACGCGTCTGTCCATTTCCATCCCGATTGTTATCTCGGGCGTGGACGCCGATGGAAATAGTTTTAGCGAAAGCGTGCGCACGCTGATCGTTAACAAGCACGGCGGGAAGATTGTGACGACTCACCATCTGGCCATGGGCACGGAGGTTTTGATTGAAAACCGCGCCATGGGAGTCGTGGCGAAGGCGAGTGTTGTTTGGTTGAGCGAGGAGCCCCACGCCGGAGACCTGCATCAAGTGGGGCTTCAGTTGGTCGAGGCGCAGAATGTTTGGGGGATCGCATTTCCCCCTGACGACTGGCGTTCCGAGCTGGGGGAAGAGGAGTTGGCAGTGCCGGGTAATCTGCCTGCTTCGGAGCACCCCGGCGCCAGGGACGCCGAGACGGGCGTATCTTCGCTGGCCGGCGAAGCGATCACCATTCGACTAATGCAGGAGTTGCAGCAGTCCGCCGACGCACACGCCCGGGAATTCCAGGACCGGCTGAAGCAGCTTGCTCGCCGCCTTGGTTTGGAATTGGAAATCGACCTGCGTGAGCGCGCTGCCTACGCGAAAGCGCGTGAGGTGGGTACTCTGGAGGAGGAGATCAAAGTTCTGAGAGAAAGCCTGAGCGCCTCAAGAGAGGAGATTGCAAAGCTCGAAGCCCAGATTCAGGAAATGAAATCCGGTGTGCAAGCCACCATGGAAAACCCGCCTCCGCCCCCACACCCTTAGAAGAGGCACGACGCCAGCTCCCTGCCTTGAATTGGTTGTTCTTCCTCCGCTACTTCACTATAATCTCGCCGAAGACTGCGCTTCAGGACACGTTTCATGAGTAATCACACAGCAGCAAACCGTCAAAGCACGCGACTCTCCCTCTCTCTTCCTATTGTGATCCATGGGAGGGACGCCCAACAAAAAGCCTTCAGGGAAAGAACCCTCACGCTTGTTATAAACAAGCACGGTGCGAAGCTCTTGACGTCCCTACAACTGGTCATCGGGGCGGAGATTCTAATTGAAAACCCGACCCTGGGGAACGTGGCCAAGGCGAACGTCGTATGGGTAAGCGCCAAGCGTGACCCGAGCGGCCTCCATGAAGCGGGAGTGCAATTGGCAGAGTCGCAGAATATCTGGGGCATCGAATTCCCCCCCGACGACTGGACCGCCAAGGGGAAAGTTCAGGGAGCGTCAGCGGCGAAGGAGTCTCCCGCCCCCCGCCCTGCGCCGGTGGAAAGCGTGCCTGCCAAAACGCCTCCTCCCACCTTGACCAGGGAAGAGATCACAACTCAAATCCTTCAGGAACTGCGTGAAACTGCTGATGTGCAGGCCCGGCAATTCCGCGAAAGGCTTGACCAGCTCGTGCAACGGATCGGCCTGGAATTGGAAATAGATTTGCGTGAGCGCGCCGGCGCCGCAAAAAAACAGGAGGTAGCGGCCATCGAGCAGCAAATCCTGGCCTTCAGTGAACATCTGAGCGCGTTGAAAGCCGAAATGGAAGCGCTGGAGGCAAGACTCGCGCAGTCCCAAGAAAGCTTGGGCGCGGTTCTGGACCGTATCCCCCCGCCGCTGACCCCCGAGCAGATACACGAGAAGATCGAGGCGGAAGCGCTGCCCTTGCTCCATCTGATAACCGCGAGCGGAATCGCGGACGCGCGTGAACACATTCAGGCGCAGTTGCAGGCAGACGCGGACCAAGCGCTGGCTGCCTGGAGAAGTAATCTTTATTCCGAGAGGGACTCTATATTGGAGGAGGCCCGGCAACAGATCGTGAAGGCGGTGACCGCCGCCCTCGAAACCTTGCACCGGGAACGTGACGCGGGCCTGAAGGAGATGAAACGTCACATCCAGGAGGAAATCCAGGAGAACAAGGAAAGAGTTGTTTTGCAGATTAAGTCGAAATTGGATGAGACCGCGGCAAGCCACGGCGAATCCTTGCAAGCGCGGCTGCAAGATATCGTTAACAAGACCGTCGCTTCATCCTCTGACCAAATACGCGCGCAGGTTGAAGAATCGGCCAACGCGGCTGCGGAGAAAAGTCTCCAGGTGGAGCAAGCAAATCTTCAAGAGTTTGCGGACCACATTGCTGCATCCTCGTCCGAGCAAGTTCAGGGGCAGATCAACGAAGCACTGAGCCTTCTGGGTGCGAAGTCACAGGAAATGCAGGAACGTGCGGTGAACGAGGCGCTGGAGGCTTTTCGGGGCCGACTCTCCGAGTTTCTTGGCTTGCTCCATACGGGTGGAAACAAGTAGTTCCCGTCCCTCTCGGAGTCCGCAGGCTTTGCACTAAGTCCATCATCCCCGCAGGGAGGCACCCCGAGGCGGCCGCGAGTTTGTCGGCGGCCGCCTCCCCGG
>JBEKAD010000386.1:0-5583 GCA_050018435.1 Terriglobia bacterium | reverse complement strand
GGTGACCGGATGCCGGTTCACCTTGTCGTAGGCGCCACCGAGGGAGACTCTCAGCTTGGCCCCCGCTTGACCCTGCTCTGCCTGCTCCACGGCGGCTTCGTCACGCAGCCACAGGGTGGCAGGCACGCCCGGAGCGCCATCGAGGAGCGCGCGCAGCATGTCGGCGCTGTCGCCCGGGGAGCCGGCCGTAGGGCTGTCGGAGGATTCCGAAAGGACCACCGGCTGCCCGGGAGTTTCCAACGCTTCCTTGATGGCCACATCCGGCGGCGGGAAACTGACCTCGAAATCCTTTTTGAGATCCCAGAAGCGCTTTGCCACTAAGCGGCAGAACTCGCGGGCCTTGGCCTCGTCGCGATGGGTCACGGCCAGCACCGCACCGCCCATCTCCTCGATGTCCAGCCACGCTTGCACTCCGAAGACGGAATAGGACTCGATTTCGGGCGTCTGCAACGAACTGCCGTAATTCCAAACTTCCGCAAACGGTCCGTAGGCCGTCTGCATATTCTCGCCGGGGACGATCATGGGGATTTTCTGCATGACCGTGCGCGGGCGGGGTTCACCAGCAAGAACGCGCAGCAACACCTCGCCGGCGGAGGTTGCTGTTTCGTGCAAATCGACGTGCGGGTAGGTTCGGTAACCGATCACGGCATCAGCCAGGCGGCAGATGCGCTCGGTCACATTGGCGTGCAGATCCAGAGTCAGGCAGAGGGGCAGGGAAGCGCCCGCGACCCCGCGAATGACTTCCAGCAGCGCGCCCTCAGCGTCGTCTGCGCCTTCGGCACACATCGCACCATGCAGGGCCACCAGCATTCCATCCAGGGGCAGGGCAGCGCGCAGCGAGTCCGCAAGAATCTGTTTCATCCGCGAGAATTCGGATTCCAGGATACGGCCCTTGGTGATAGCCCAGCCGGCCAGGATCGGTACGATTTCCACGTCCGGTCGCTCGAGGACGTCGAGGAAGCCGCCGATTTCGGTGCGCGTGCCGCGCCAGTGGTCAACAAGCTCCGGCCCCAGGCGCAAGTGGAAATCCTCCAGGGTGGTGAGGATTGGTGAAAATGTATTGCACTCCTGATGCACGCCCAAGACACCAATCCGCATTATGAAAACCTCCCTGCAAAGACCGAAACTCGAAAATCGAAACTCGAAATTCGGTGTTTGGGGTTTGAGTTTCGTCCGTCGGCTTACGGATCCGTCAGCCGACGGACGCCCTTATAACTGCCCCAACATGACCATCGCGAAAATTTGAACCGCGATTCCGCCGAGCAACAGAACCACCGGCAGCCCCGACACGTGCTTCCATTCGCCCGTGAGCCAGCCCCAAAACGTGCTGACCAGAATCATCGCCGACATGTAAATGGGCCAGCCGATTACGGCGCCATACGTGCCCAGAATCCTGACGGAGGAGCCGTACAGCACGGTGCCGGAGATCCACATCGCGCCCATGAAGACGCACAGGGCCCCGTTGATGAAGGCCCGACCTTCGGCGAATCCGGACCAAGCGCCGGCGCGGGTGATTTTGCGCGCCGCCAGCACGATGCTGGGGAGTGCTCCCGTGCCCACGGAAAGGCTCCAAATGGCATTGGAAGCGTAAAGCGGGTGGGCGCCCATTTTCTCGGCAAGATGGGCGATGGGTTGGCCCACCACCAGGGCTAGGTTGAAAGCAGTGGACATGACTCCCGCGAGGATACAAATCACCAGGCCCCGGCGGAACCGGGGGTCCCGTGCCCGCGCCACGGCGTGGGACTGGATCTTCTCCCGCATGTCGCCGGCAAACGTACACATCAGGACGCCGGCCAGCATGATGCCGTCGGCCGCGGCGATTTCCAGGGAATGTCCCCAACCTCGCCGCGAGGCCGGCACAAACAACAACGGCAGGAGCGACCCCAGCGCCACCGACGATCCCAGAACGATTCCGGAAGTCAGCGACAAGCCCACAATGTCGAAGGCGATGCCGTAGAACGCCAGCGAAATTCCCCAGAACATTCCAAACGAGGCCGTCGCCAGTACGATTTTCCAGCCGACCGCCGGATAGACCGTGAGCAAGTGGGGAACGGTGAGGAAGGCAACCAGCCAGGGAAACATGAAGTACGCATTGCAGACGTAGAACATCCAGGCGTGGTCCCAGTTCCAGGTGCGGACCAGTTTCATGGGCGCCAGAACTGTGCCGCCCAGGAGACCGGCGAAAAGCACGAGAGCGAGGCCGCCAAGAGGTGTGGTCATCAAAATCCAGTCCGGAGTCCGGGGTCCGGCGTCCGAAGGCTGAAAATCAGAATCCGATCTCTTTCTGCGGTTCGAGTTCGGACCCTGGAATCCGCACTTTTCATTTGCCTTGGTCCGACTTCGGACTTCGGACCCCGGACTCCGGACAATTGCTTAGTACAGCGCCATTCCGCAATCCGCGTTGAGGGTTTGGCCCGTCATCGAGTCAGACAAATCTGAAGCGAGGAACAGGCAAACGGCTGCGATTTCCGGCGGCAGAATGCGACGCTTCAGGCATTGCCGCGCGACGATAGCGTCCACGGCTTTCTGGCCCTCCTGCCCCTGCTGCGCGACGAGGCGCTTCTCGGCTTCGGTTTGGACGGCCCCGGGAGTGACGGCATTGACGTGAATGTTGTAATCGCCGAGTTCGCGAGCCAGCGCGCGGGTGAAACCGATAATGCCGCCCTTGGAAGCAATGTAATGGGAGAAGTTCGGCGCCCCCACGTGGATGTTCACGGAAGAAATGTTGATGATCTTGCCCGCGCGCCGTTTGATCATTTGCGGCGCCACCGCGCGCGTGCAGTAAAACACGCCCTTCAGGTTGATGTCGAGGACTTCATTCCACTGCTCATCCGACATCTCGATGAGGGCAGCTCGGGGATATATTCCCGCGTTGTTGACTAAAATGTGGATGCCCCCGAATTCGGCCCCGGCGCGATCGACGGTGTCCTTTATGCACTGGGTGTCCCGCACGTCGTCCGCGACGGCAAAAGCCTTTCCCCCCGCGGCGCGGATGGCTCCTGCTACCCCCTCCGCGCCCGAGCCGTCGCGGTCGAAGACAACTATGCTCGCACCCTGCTGGGCAAATAGTTTTGCCGTGGCTTCCCCGATGCCAGCTCCCGCACCCGTGATGAAAGCGACTTTCCCATCTAGCCGCAAAAGCGGTTTATTTTCCATGAGTTTGCCTCAGGTCTGGAATTCAGCGCTGGTCTATCACGGTCATTATGTTCGACGCTTATGGTCTAGTCAAGTTTGTCCAAGTGGGATACAATCGCATCCTTGAAATACATCGCCTTTTGGCAAACCTTGGCTTCGTTAGGCCTGGGGTACGAGCCCCGCTGGGTGGTGTCCCTCCCAAAACCGTATTACGGTGCCCACCGAGTTGGTCATTCGTGAATCCACGGCTCCTGTTTACCAGGAGGAAGAAGGAACCGAAATATGATTCGTACCTGGGACCGATCGCGCGCCTTATACGAGAGAGCTTGCAACTCGCTGACCGGGGGTGTCAGCAGCCCGGTGCGAGTGAAATCTCCGGTGCCGCTTTACTTTACCAACGGTCACGGCGCGCGCCTGCTTGATGTGGACGGCAACGAGTACATTGATTACCAGCTCGCCTGGGGACCGAATATCCTTGGATATAACCACCCGCGCATGGTTGCGGCGATGCGGGTGCAGGCCGAGCGGCCTTACAGTTACGGGGCGCAGCATGAGTTGGAAATTACCGTCGCCGAGCGCATTCAGGCCTGCGTTCCGTGCGCCGAGCGCGTGGCCTTCACTTCCAGCGGCAGCGAAGCCGTGCAGCTTGCCCAGCGCCTGGCGCGGGCTTTCACCCGGCGGCCACTTATCCTGAAGTTCGAGGGCCATTACCACGGCTGGATGGACTCCGTGCTGCTCAGCCATCACCCTTCGCCCGAGCAGATGGGGTCGAGGGAAAGACCCAACGTGGTGCGGGAGTCTGTAGGGCAGGCGCCCAACTCGGTTGAGAATGTCATTGTGGCGCCCTGGAACGACGTGGATATTCTGGAGCGGCTTCTGGCCGATCACTCCGAAAGGGTCGCCGCGGTCATCATGGAGCCGGTCCTTTGCAACAGCGGCTGTCTGATGCCCAAGCCCGGCTACTTGCAAGCGGCTCAGGAATTGGCGCACCGGCACGGCGCCTTGCTGGTGTTTGACGAGGTCATCACCGGCTTCCGCATGGCGTTGGGAGGGGCGCAGAGCCATTACGGCGTTATCCCCGATTGCGCCACTTTCGGGAAAGCCGTGGGCGGCGGACTACCGCTCAGCGTGGTGGGCGGCCGCAAGGAAATCATGGAGCAGATGTTCACCGGGGGAGTGGTTTTCGGTGGCTCGTTCAACGGCAACCCGACATCGCTGGCGGGCGCCAACGCCGCGCTGGAGGAGCTGGCGCGCGACGGCGGCGCGGCCATCCAGCGCGCCAATGGCACGGGGGAGAAGCTTCGCGCCGGGCTGCAACAGCTCGCACAACAGCACAACATGCCGCTCCAAGTCACCGGCTTCGGTGCGGCAATGTGCATGCACTTCACCAGCCGGGTTGACTTGATGGAATACCGCGACACGCTGGGGGACGACTCCGAGCGCTTGCGGCGATTTCTGTATTTGGCGATGGAAGAGGGAGTCATCCTGGTTCCCGACGGGCGCATCTATGTTTCCATCGTTCATGACGAGCGGGACGTCGAGGAAACCCTCGCCACCTTCGCCCGCGTGTTCGCGAAGTTGTAACTCACCTTTCATTTGATCGAGAAATTGTCGAATTGCGCCGTGTTCCAGCCTGTACCGATCCCCGCCATTCCTTGCTTGTGGCTCGTATCGGTAACGTTCGCAACCAAGGCGCCGTCGATGCTCACCCGAATTGCCGTTCCCTCCAGTCGGCTTGTAGAACGGCATGCTGCCGGAGAGTATACCCGCAGCAAGTGCCAGGGGCTAGGGGCGCTGCTACTCGCTCAGAGCCAGCCGTCCATGCGAAGGATCAGCGCGACCATGGCCACCATCAGGAGGGCGCCCACCAAAATCGTGCCCAATGCGGCACGTCGCACCTTCTTCTCCAGCGCTCCTTCCGCCTTGTCGGAGATCACGAAGGTTGGTTCGTTGGTGCCCTTCTGGATCAGGTTGCGATCGTGCTCGTCCTGGGGAGTAGGGTTCTCCACGCACGTTCCCAGGATGTTGCATTGGCGGTCCGCAATCAAACACTCCTCGGTGAAACGGAGCCTCTGGCCGCTAAAGTCCTTGCTGACTTTGCCGCCGCCGCCGCCGCCGCCGAACATTCCCAGAAGCATCTTGTCGGCTGTCTTGCCGGCTGAGTCCGGCAGGGCATTGACCGCCGCATTGAGCTTCGCCCGCGCCGTCTGCGCGGCTTCCGAGACCCGCTGCATATAGTCGAGGAGCTCCTGGTTCGAGGGCCCGGCCACGCCCAGGGTCGGATCCACGAGGCGCTTAGCGCGGGCGCCGGGCCCGGTCTCCCCCTGAAATGTGCGGGTTACGTAGAAATCGGCATTGTTCGGAATGACCGTGACCTTGCCGGTCCCATCGTCGAGATAGAACACCCGGGAATCAGCTTCCGTCCGGATCGTCTTCCACTCCTTACTG
>JBEKAD010000385.1:0-5585 GCA_050018435.1 Terriglobia bacterium | reverse complement strand
ACAGACTCCAGCTTTCCGTTCCGGTTAACCAGCGGTTGCCTCAACCGGTTGCCCCACAAGGCAGCCTCATGGGCGCCCCACCCCCTGGCGCAAAGCCTTCCCAGGGACACCGGATGGGTTTCGCTCGGCGCCACGCCAACCAGTGCTCCTTCATTCGCTATCAAGTAAAAGCCGCAGCCACTAGCACAGAACGGGCACGTGGTTGGGACGTCTGACATATCAGACCTCCCTCTGATACCAGGGGTTTGGACGGTCACATTGCCTCAAGATGCCGTCGGTAGCAGGCTCGTTCAAGGGGAGTAATAGTCTCAGCAATACCCCACGCCGACTCTCCTCGGGGTTCTGCTCACCGCGTATGTTTTCAAGGATTAACTTGTGTGCCGACTGCAACGTCGCGGTCGTTTCAAGGGGGGACTTCCGAGTTTCGCCTGTGGTCTCCAAGACCCTAGGGCACGAAATCACTGCCATGGAATAGCACCCCCACCTGGGAGATGGTATCTGGTCGAAGTATGGCAACACTGTTGCCAAAGCATGGGTATGAGCACAGATCAGGATTAAGGAACTAGTTGTCCTGCCCCTCCCACCGTTTTCGCTGAGGATTTCAACTGTCCCTTCTAGCTGCCGTAAATAAGCGAATTAGTTGAGTGAAACCCCCCAATCTTAAGGAGGCTGACAGCCCAGTTAGCGCTGTTTTATAGGGGAAAATGTCTGAACGAGCCCGAAACTCTGCGCGGAATCCCGACGTACGACGGCTCCGCGGAGAGTTTAGAGCGAGGAGTGACATTAGGACCACTAACGCATTCATAAGGTGATTTGAACGGGTACTCGGTCCCCGTCGAGGCCGGGATCACCGTACAGGTCAAAGTGCTGCCCGCCGCCATCGAAGTGTGGCAGGACGGCGCGTGCGTTGCCCGCCACGAGCGTGGCTACGAGCGCGGGCAGCACATTCTGAATCTGGAACATTACCTGGAGGTGCTGGAGCGGAAGCCGGGCGCTTTGGCGGGATCGACGCCGCTGGCGCAATGGCGGGAACAGAGGCGTTGCCCGGCCAGCTTTGACCGGCTCGGGCAGGAGTTGATGCGGCGACAGCGGAAGGCCAAGGGAACGCGGCAGATGATCCGGCTGCTGCCGTTGGGAAAGGTGCAGGGCTACGAGAAACTGCCGACGGCTGCGGAGTCCGCCTTGGCTTGGGGTTGTGGGGATGAAGCGCAAGAACCACTATTCCCCCGGGAAGAACCAAGAAGAAAGCGAGAAAAGGCAACACCCAGAATGCATAACTTAGGTCGGGCCAAATCAGATGATCAAAAGGGGCCAACCCAAGTTGACAAAACGAGGGCGGCGCTACAAAGGCGAGCGGCGCCCGCTTTTCCCGGCTCGCCATGACTCGCACAAGGCGCTCGTTGTCTGCGGTCTACTGTCTGCCGTCTCCTGTCTTCTGTCTGCTACCCTGAGGAGCAAGCAGAGATGGACCGCGTGTGATATTCTCCCTCGCGGCTCATTTTTGCCCAAGGCGCCACCGGCGGAGGGATACCCGCTTCCGTCACGCCCCTCGCACGACCGGGAATGCGTCTGGCCCCGCGGTGCTTCGGCCATTCCTGCTCGAGGAGGAGTCAAAACCTGCTATGAAATTGCATCACGTCATCGAAGCTCAACAATTTAATCCGCCTGTACTTCTTCATCTCTTCAATACTGCCCTGGAAATGGAACGCGTCGTGGCCCAAGGGGGCACGCTGGAATTCCAGAAGCGCATCATGGCCACGCTTTTCTACGAACCCTCCACACGCACGCGCTTCTCTTTTGAAACCGCCATGCACCGTTTGGGGGGGCGCGTCATTTCCACGGAAAACGCTGCCGAGTTCTCCTCCGTGGCCAAGGGTGAAACCCTGGAAGACACCGTCCAGATCCTCAATGGCTACGCGGACGTGATTGTCATCCGCCATTATGAGGTCGGGGCTGCGAAGCGCGCTGCCGCCATATCGCAAGCCCCCATCATCAACGCCGGTGACGGCGCGGGCCAGCATCCCACTCAAGCCCTGCTTGACCTCTACACGATCCGCAAAGAAATTGGGGCCATCGACGGTCTGAAGATCGCCATGGTGGGAGACTTGGCGCAAGGCCGCACGGTGCGCTCGCTCACCTACTTGCTCAGCAAATACCAGGACATCAAAATCCACTTTGTCGCGCCGACTCTGCTGAAGATGAAAGAGGACATCCTCGAACACCTGCGCGAACGCAACATCTGGTACGTGGAAGAGACCGACCTGGACAAAGTCTTGCCGGAAGTCGATGTGGTCTACCAAACACGCATCCAGAAAGAACGCTTCGGCGACCGCATTGCCGATTATGAAAAATGCCGCGGCGTCTACGTGATCAACCACCATACGCTGGGATTGATGAAGTCTAAAGCCATCATCATGCATCCCCTGCCCCGGCTGGATGAAATCAGCATGGAAGTAGACAGTGACCCCCGCGCCGCATACTTCCGCCAGGCTCAGAACGGCTTGTACGTGCGCATGGCGCTGCTGTCAATGGTGTTCGCGTAAAGGTGTTTACTGTTCGGGGAAGCGGGTGCCACGGTGTCGCTGCGAAATAATGCTTCCTTCTCACCGCAGAGGCGCGGAGGCGCAGAGCAAAGGAGGTGCTAGGTTCCAGGTGCCAATAAAACCCTGACACCTGACACCTATTCTGCGTCTCTGCGTCTCTGCGTCTCGGCGGTAAAGACACTAATTCGGCGGTCGATATATCACTCCGCGGCCGGCGAGCGCCTTAACCCTTCCACCGCCTCTCCCCGCCTCGCAATGAGGTAACCAGGGCGGTACCTCTGTACTAGTACCTTAGTTGCATTGAGTGTACCCCAGTTTTCGTTCAGAATGCCTGTGAAGGAATGAACGTCAAATCGAAGAAAAAGATAGCGAGGGGTTGAACATATGGTTATCGGGACAAGATTGCGCTTGCTCCGTGAGGAGAAAGGGCTCTCGCAAGGAGATATCGAGAAAAGCACCGGACTGCTGAGGTGTTATATTTCGCGGATTGAGAACGGGCACACCATCCCCTCCTTGGAGACGTTGGAGCGGCTTTCGGGCGCCCTGGATATTCCCTTATATAAACTGTTTTACTCAGGTGATGGTGAAGCTCCCATGCCCAATCTGCTTCCACGCAAGAGCTTGGATGAGCTGGCTGCACAACCTGGGAAAGCCGGGGAGGAAGCGCGCTTTCTGCTACAGTTCAAGAACGCGTTGGCCCAACTCGCCGATCCCGACCGCGATGTGGTGCTGACCCTGGCCAAGAAACTAGCGACCCGCTGATCCCCACTTCTCGCGGTTGCCCATTCTTGCCAGAGGGATCTATCGCCTATAGCGCCGATGAACTCCTGTGCGGGAAAGCCGCACTTCCGCCTACTGTGGAACCAGGATAACGTTTTCCTCGGGCTCTTTCCCCGTGGATTTCGCCGGCACTTGGCCGGAAAGAGCGCGCAGATAGTTCACCAAGTTCCATCGGTGGATGTCGGTCAGTCGACTCCCTTGTGACGGCATGGGGTCTTGCCCGGCGCCAATGATCGCGAAGAGCTCTCCGTCGGTCCGATTCTTCAACGTATCAGGCTTGGTGAAATCCGGCACATTGAGCTTCATGTCGGCCGCCAGTTCACCCTTCCCATCCCCCTTATCTCCATGGCAAAGAGCGCATTGGGTGCCGTAGATCTTCTTGCCACGGTCTACCGAAACCTGGGCGAACTTTACGGGGTTCTTTCGCGCTTTATCCTCGGCCGAAATCGTCGCCGGGTGAGCCGCCGCTGGCGCTGCGGTTGTGGCGGCGCCGGCAGGAGGAGGCGTCTCCTTCTTCTCTTGGGCCCACAAGCAACCTGTTACTAAAACCAGGACTAGCCATAATGTCTTTGAAGGCATAGCATCCCTCGGGCGGATATCGGTCTTGCGCCGCAATCAATCCGACTCGGAGAACATTGCGGTGCTTTTGAACCACCCCACTGCCCAGCGAGCAATTTCGTTACCCAGTTTAACCCGGAATTTCCCTTTTCATAGGAATTTCCATCTTCAAAGCCCCCGTCGTCGGAAAAGCTACCACGTCGAGATTTGAGGTGTCTGTTCAAAAAGGAACAGACAGACAGCTTTGTTTTTGACCGGTTTCAACTGAGCCTTCCGCCCCGGGGACTCCGGCCCGCCCTCCGAAACTGCCCGCAAGGAGCCTCCATCTCATTGATCCATTCCGTCAGCGAATGCCTGGGGTTGGGTGCGTCCTCCCGCTGAAAGCGGTCGAAGAAGACGGGGTCACTTTCCATCTCGAAGTGCGGAAGTTTGATGGGCACGGGCCGTTCTGTGGTCAAATCGGTGGCGCGCTAAATCGTGGCCATGCCGCTGGTGGCCACCCTGCTGTCGATCCGGTAATGATCGAGCCTCTCGCCGGGATGAAGGGAAATCAATTGTGCTGGGGGAAGCGCCCATACACGCCAATAGGATGGCCCGAGGCATGAATAATTCACAAAAAGCCCCCAAGGAATACATAAAAGTGGGGTTGGGCGCTCCCGCCGGGCCGCGCCTATACCAACAACATCCCGGGGCCTGCCCGGCGCTCACATCCGAATGCGCGGGTGTGTATGCTTTCGGACGTACCAACAGGGGTTGTACCCTAGGTGTGGAAGCAAGGAGTTCACGCAGGTTTGCTTTTGCGGATCGAGAAAGTAAAAATCCGATTTGCCGCTCTTCAGTGCCACGTCGTAGTAGGGCCGCACGGTGACCGTGCTGCAAGGGGCGCGCCCTTTCGGAATCGGGATGCGCACCGCAGCGTAGTCCCCCGCGTACACGAGTGCGAGCAACCCCCCCATGATCAAGGCCATTCGTTTTAAGAGTTTCACGCGCTAATTCCCGCCCAAATGGTTGGCCTGGCTCATCGAGCCCGCTCTGCGGCCGGGCCAAGCCGTACACGCATCCCTTTCGGCAGGAATAATTGTACCCCATTTGCGCGCCTGCGGCATCACCCGGTAGTGGTGTCATTTGGAATGCGATCCCTTTCGAAACACAAGTCATTCCCGCGAAGGCGGCAATCCAGCCCGTCAGCGCCGGCTTTTGCTGAAGCGCAGCCTTGTAAATTAAGTCTGCGGGCCCTTTATGGGGAAAGCCAAGAGCCGCGGAGGAGGGCTAAGATGCGCCCACCTCCGCGCTACCCCGCTTTCCTGTGCGAGCAATGCCCGTATTCAGATCGGGCGCCGGGGAACGATGCAGCTTCAGCGCGGGTATTACGTTTACCTGGGGAGCGCGTTGGGGCCGGGTGGCCTGCGTGCCCGGATCGCCCATCATCAAAAGCTGTCTACACGACCGCACTGGCACATCGATTATTTGAGAGCGCACAGCCGGCTTCATTCCGTTTGGCTCCGGTACGATGGGAGCGAGCGGGGTAGCGCAGACGTACGCGTTCTTTGCGTTCGTCTGCGGCTCTTCTTGGGGAAGTGGGGTTTGCGGACGCGGGTTCGAGGCCTATAATGGGCGCCATGTCGCGTCTTCGACGCCTGGTGGTTTCGGATCGTTGGTTCTTTATCACCTGCCGCGTGTTGCCCCGGCGGCGGATTCTCTCCG
>JBEKAD010000384.1:0-5599 GCA_050018435.1 Terriglobia bacterium | reverse complement strand
GAAGCGACGTGGCTTCAGGGCCTAAAGGCCCATTCAACCCTCCGTCCTGAGGCGGCGGGGCTAAAGCCCCGCCCTTCCGAGGGCCATGAATAATATCGCTTATTAATGCAACAAGGCACTAGGAGTCAGGAGACAGGAGTTAGGGCGGGTTCCGGGAGAAGTCGAAGTAAGATTCCTGTGTCCCCGGTCATCGAGGCCAGAATGTTATTCAAAATAAAGGCTGTTAGGTGCGATTTGAGGAAATTCTCGGGCTCCGCAAGATTTCTCATCATATTGAATTTAAAGAAGTTGCCAGATTGTGGCAACAAGCGGGGAGCGGCGAGCGCGCATGCAAAGAGTGCTACGTTCAAAGCCCGAATGTTATTGAAAACAAATGAGGCACGAAACAATGTCCCATGAAGTTTATGAAAACAAAGAATTTATCAGGAAAGGCCAGAATGTTATTGAAAGGGCAGGAGATAGCAGTTGAAAAGGAGTGACGAGTGCTAAGAGCAGTGAAGAGCGACCAGTGACGAGAAAAGGCAAAACCCAAGGGCGGAAAGACGGGCAGGGCGAGATCCTTCGCTGGGAAACTCGAAAATCGGAACTCGAAACTCGCGGCCAACCATCGAGTTTCCAGTTTCGAGTTTCGAATTTCGATCTTCGGACAGCGAAGTGGGTAGGGCGGCGTCCGGGACGACGTCAGGCGTTGAAGGCGGGCCAATCTACACCCCTACAGCAACGCTAGGCTGCTGTCCTAATTTGAACGTAGCGCCGCCCTTTAGGGCAGCACGTGCCGGGCTGAAGCCCGGCGCTACACCCGAAATTAGGACAGCACCCACGCGAGGTTCTGAACAAAAAGAAGCGAAGAAAATGGTAACATGCTCTCGCACAACTCCCTTCCTGCCCCTAACCAGGAGCTTGACGGCATGAGGTGAGGATGGCCAATTGAACGGATGAGGCAGCCGTTATGAAACGCACCGACAACTGCGCCGCGAAGCTCGAACGGATGAAGAAGGCCCTCCGCCATCAGGAAGGCGATCGCGTTCCCATTAGCGACTTCTTCTGGGGGAGCTTTCTA
This sequence comes from Terriglobia bacterium, assembly GCA_050018435.1. Classification (GTDB taxonomy): domain Bacteria; phylum Acidobacteriota; class Terriglobia; order UBA7540; family UBA7540; genus Bog-366. The sequence goes on along the minus strand of JBEKAD010000384.1, from coordinate 4,539 downwards.
AAGCGCTGGCGTGATGAACTGGGTCTTGCACCCGATACTGATATCTACCGTTATTATGATCTCGACTGGATGAATTTCAATCCCAACCTGGATCCCCATATCAAACCCTTCGAAATCCTGAAGGAAGACACCGAAGAGGTTGTGGTGCGCACGGGGTTCGAAGCCGTCATCCAAAAGAAGCTGGCTTATCCCATGCCTGCCTTCCTGAAATTTGAAACGGATACGATCGAGAAAATGGAGGCGTTCCGGTTCGATGATCCTTGGGACGAGCGCCGCTACTTTAACGCCGGGGACGACCAGATCAATGGCGTGGGCGATGGATTCGTGCGCAACCTTCCCGCTTTCGTCGATCGCGTGCGGGGGGCGTGGCCGGATTTTCCCGCCTTCGGGGGCGTCTGCGAGGGCCACGAGATGCTGTGGCGCATTATCGGCTCCGAACACACGCTGCTCTGGATGGGATTGTATCCGGACCACATCGCGCGCTTCGTGGACCGCATCAACGCCTACGCGCTCGAAATCGTGAAAGCCCAGATCAAGGCCGCGGACGGCATGTTAGACGGCATGGTCATTTGGGGAGACGTCGCTTACAAAAACGGGCTGCTGTTCTCACCTGCCTATTGGCGGAAGCATTTCAAGCCCGGGGTCAAGGCTCTTATCGACGAATGCCACAAGCACGGCTTGCCGGTGATCTACCATGGGTGCGGCAACGTCGACCAGATTTTTGAGGACTTCATTGAAGTGGGAGTCGATGCCTACAATCCCTTGGAAACGAAAGCGGGGCTGGACGTAATCGACCTGCGCCGCCGGTTTGGCCACCGCATCGGGTTCTGCGGCAATATGGATGTGGTGGTTTGGGCGAACGGAAGCCGGGAGGAAATCAAGGCCGCCGTCCTCACCAAACTGAACGCCGCCAAGGGGGGCGGCTTCATCTTCCAGTCAGACCACTCCGTCCCCAACAGCATTTCCGGCGAGAATTACGATTACGTCGTGCGCCTGGTGAAAGAATACGGGAAATACCCGCTGCAACTGGGCGAGTACGACATCGCTTTCCCGGCCGCAGCGTAAACCCGCAGGGGCCCTGCGCCGGGATTTGACCAGAGGGTGCAACGGTATTAAATTGTCGCTCCATTTCCGGACGAGGAACTCCCTAAAATATTTGGGTCATTATTTCGTCTGCACTAATGGATGAACGATGGGAAATCCTTAAACCACATGACCGCGACCACACTAACTGAAACGGGCACGATCCGCACCCAGGAGATTTGCCGGCACTATACCATGGGCACGTCCGTCATTCGCGCCGTGGATGGCATCTCCTTTTCGGTGCAGGGGGGCGAATTCATTGCGCTGCTGGGAAGTTCGGGCTCGGGAAAATCCTCTCTGCTGAACCTGATTGCGGGCCTGGACCGGCCGACCTCCGGAGACGTCCAGGTGGAAGGCCGCAACCTGGCCGAATTGTCGAGCGAAGAGCTGGCGCGCTACCGCCGGCACAGCGTGGGAATTGTTTTTCAAGCTTTCAACCTGGTGCCGAGCATGACCGTGGCGGAAAACGTAGAACTGCCGCTGCGCCTGGCAGAGACGGAGCGCCGCGAGCGGGCCAGCCGCGTCCGAGAAGCTCTCGATCGCGTGGGATTGAGCCAGCGGCTCGCGCACCGGCCGGGGGAGCTTTCCGGCGGCGAGCAGCAGCGCGTGGCGTTGGCGCGGGCGTTGGTGAATTCTCCTCGCATCCTCCTGGCCGACGAGCCCACGGGAAACCTCGACAGCCACACCGGAATGGAAATCATGGAGCTCATTGGCGACTGCAACCGGCGCTTGGGGATGACCGTCCTGCTGGTCACGCACGAACGCGCCCTGGCCGAGCGCCACGCCGGGCGATTGCTGTTCCTCGCCGACGGCAGGCTGGTGGGGGACCAGCCAATTCCGCCACGCCCCAGCGAAAGCGGGGAGGGCCAATGAAGACACCCGACCTCGTGGAACTCGCCGCGCGCAACCTGCGAGAATCGGTGCTGCGCAATTCGCTCACCACGCTCGGAATCGGCGTAGGGGTGGCGTCGCTGGTGGCCATGCTCTCACTCGGGGTGGGCTTGCAGCAGTTTGCCACGCGGCGGCTGGAAAGGACGGGGCTGTTTGACACCGTGATCGTCTCCCGCCGCGATTTTGGCGGCTTCGCAGCCCGCGGCCGGGCCGCTGCCGCGGCAGACAACAACCGCGCATTGGATGAGAAGGCGCGGCGCGAAATTTCCAGCCTGCCCGGCGTGCTGGAAGCCGTGCCCGACCTGCGCATGATGACGCAGATGCGATTTGACGACAAACCACATCGCGCCATGGTGGCCGCTCTCCCCATGTCGGCGCACGACCGCGAAGCATTTGAAAATATCCAGGGAACTTTTTTCTCGTCCAGCAACGCCGCCGAAGCGATCGTGCAGAAGCGCTTCGCCGAGGAATTGCTGGGCCGCGCACCCAGCCCGGGGGAGACCTCGAACCCCAGCGCACCTGCGCCCGCCCTCCAGCCGCTTCTCGGCAAGGAATTGGTGGTCTATTACGCGGAGCGGGTTCCCGCCGCAAACCTGCCCAACGCCAAACCGGGAACACCAGGATCTTCCCCCGCGCCGTCACCGCCTTCCAAGGCATCGGCCGCACCAGCGCCCGCGAACGGCCCGGACGCCGGTGCGGACACCCTGCTCTCCGCTTTCTCGGTGGTCCCGCATACCCGGAGCCTGCGCATTGTCGGCATCGTTGAGGATGACCCCGACACCCTGCGGGGTTTAGGGCGGGCGCGGGTATTTATCCCGCTGGATTTCGCCCAGGGACTTCAGATCATGCTGCCCTCCGACCTGCGTGATAGCGGCGGCCTTGCCGACCGCGCCTACACGCAGGTGAGCGTCCGCGTGCGAACCTCCCGCGACGTGCCGGGCGTCGAGGACTCGATCCGCCGGATGGGCTTCAACGTTTTTTCCGTCCTCGATGCCTCGCGCAACTTGCAAAGATTTTTCACGGTGCTCGATACTTTCCTCGGCATCTTCGGCAGCCTGGCGCTGGCGGTGGCCTCACTCGGCATCATCAATACCCTGGTGATGGCCATCCTCGAGCGGCGGCGCGAAATCGGCATCCTCAAGGCGCTGGGGGCCAGCGACACGGATGTGAAGAAACTCTTTTTCGCTGAAGCCGGCGCCATGGGCATTGTCGGCGGAGTGCTTGGCGTCACCCTGGGTTGGATGATCGGCAAAGTCATCAACGCCGGCACCAACCTCTACCTGCACCAGCAGAACCTGCCCTCGGAGACTTTCTGGTCCGTGCCCTGGTGGCTGGTGCTGGGCGCCCTGGGCTTCTCCCTGGCCGTCAGTCTGGTCTCCGGGCTCTATCCCGCCGCGCGCGCCGCCCAACTCGATCCCGTTAAAGCCCTGCGGTACGAATGATTCGGGTTAAGCGTGCCTTCAAAGCCGTCTTGCCGTTCTCGCCGGGGCGGCGGCCTTTTCCCTGCGAGTTGTTATCCATTAAAGGTATCTATACTTAATAGATGATATGTATGTTGATGATACTACAGCAAAACAAGGACGGGCGCGGCGGCTATAGAATGCCCGCCCGCCCGAACACAGGTTCAATCAATGAGCGCGGAGGTGCATGTCAGCAAAGGCCAGGAACTGGTCCCAATCGAACGCCGTCACCGCGTGCTTTCCGTCACGGATGTGAAAGGCGATGGTGTGCATGATGGGCTGATTGTTCGCCGGCATCTGGTCCGTGCCCAAGCCTTCTGCCTTAAGCAGTTTGTAGACGGGGCCCGCCGCCACCGCCGCCATGAACATGCCATGCGGGTCTGCCCACTGATCCTCCTGCGCGCCGGTGATGTAAACCGGGCGGGGAGCGATCAGCGCGATCAAATCGTCGGAATCAACCGGGAGCTTATCCACTTGGTTAACGTATCTCAGAAGGTTGGGGCAGAACCAAAACGGAAAAGCCCGCGACATACTTCGCAGCGTTTCGCCGTAGTTGCGCCGCCACGGGGAAGCGCCGCCTCGTCCCGAACAATTCGAAAGCACCATGGCAAAACGCGTGTCTTGGGCGCCGGCCCACAGCACCGTCTTCCCCAGTCGCGAGTGACCCATGATCGCCACACGATGGGCGTCAACGTCCTTGTCCTTTTCGAGGTAATCCATGGCGCGGCTCAATCCATACGCCCATGCCCCGATGGCTCCCCAGTCATCCGGCGCAGGCTCGGTCTGGCCCGGTTGAAAGAACTGTTGGCGAATGCCGCCCTGCTTGTAGCCTTCCTTGAAATCGGGTTCGATGTCCTGATAGCAAACCGTGGCAAAGCCGTATCCCCGCGCCAGGAGTTTCTCAAGGTCAAATTCCTTGTCGAACCCTCGAAATCGTTCCGGGGCCTGCCCCCGCACGGGCGGTTTCCCGTTCCAAATGGTCGCGTCCTTGACACCCGGATCGCTGGTCACGGATTGATTGCCGAGGAAATTGATCTCAAGGATCACCGGAACCGGATTGGGCGCATCAACGGGAATGTAGATGAGCAGGTCCTCGGAGGCTTCA
>JBEKAD010000383.1:0-6087 GCA_050018435.1 Terriglobia bacterium | reverse complement strand
GAGAGGCTGCTCGAGGGTTTTGCCCTTCTCGCCGCGCGCGTTCATCTGAAAATTGATGATGAATTCCCTCAGATTACCGAGGGATTGCTCAACGTCCTTTATCCCCATTTTCTTCGGCCCATCCCCTCCATGACGGTCGCACAGTTTCGCCTGGACCCGGAGCAGGGAAAGCTTACCTCCGGTCTCAGCATTCCCCGCGACTCGATCCTGTATTCCCGGCCTGTGGATGGGGTTCCCTGCAAATTTCGCACCTCCTACGATGTCACCCTCTGGCCCTTTGAGGTAAGCGATGCCCGGTGGGTCACCCCCGACAAACTCAATCCCCCCTTACGCGCTCCTGACGCGGTCGCCGCTCTCCGGGTGGAACTCCGCTGCTTTTCCGATGTCACTTTCGATAAGCTCCAAATGCAATCCCTGCGGTTCTATTTGAACGGTGAAGGCGATGTGGTGAATACGCTGTACGAACTGCTCTCCAACAATTGCCGGCAAATCATCGTGAGGGAGCCCGAGAACCCCAAGAAGCCCGCCCACACGCTCAGCATGAAGTCCTTGCGGCCCATGGGGTTTTCCCAATCTGAATCTGTGTTGCCGTACCCGCGAAGATCCTTCGATGGCTACAGGCTATTGCAGGAGTATTTCGCATTTCCGGAGAAATTTTTCTTTCTTGAACTGAACGACCTGGAACAACCCTTGAAAGCGCTTGCCGGCGGACGTGCGGAAATCATCTTTCTCATCGCCCCTTTTGAAGCCGAGCAGCGGCAGCAAAGATTGGGGGTGGGAGTCACGGCCAAGGCGGTTCTTCTGGGGTGCTCCCCCATTATCAACCTGTTTCCTCAAGCTGCCGAGCCGATCATGTTGACCCAGAGGCGGTCGGAGTATCCCGTGGTTCCGGACGCACGGCGGAGGATGGCCACCGAGATTTTCTCCATAGAGGATGTCGTCAGTGCTGACCCGGTCACCCAAGAGCTTACCCACTATGAACCGTTCTATTCTTACCGGCACCGGACGCTGAGGGAAAAGAACCAAACGTTCTGGTACTCCACGCGGCGTCCTTCCACCCGGAAGGGGGACGAGGGTTCGGAGGTATCCTTATTTCTGGTCGACCTTTCCATGCATACGTGCTTGCCGGACGCGCAGGCGATAACCGTTCATTGCACCTGCACCAATCGTGACATTGTTTCCCGCTTGCCGTTTGGGAACGAAAGCGGCGACTTTGAGGTCGAGGGCATCGGATCGATCAAGGGCGCCGTCGCCTTGCGCAAACCCACTCCAACTCTCCGGCCCCCCATGGGGCGGGATGCGCTGTGGAGGTTGATTTCCCATCTGGCGCTGAACTACCTCTCCATCGTCGAGGAGGGCAAGGAAGCCTTGCAGGAGGTTCTCCGTCTCTATAACTTTTCGGATTCCGCGGATCTGGACAAGCAAATCTCCGGAATCGTGGGGCTGAGCAGCAAGCGTCACTTTGCACGGATCAATTCCGAAAGTGGAATTGCCTTCGCCCGCGGTACCCAAGTGCAAATGGAGTTTGACGAGGAAGATTATGCGGGGGGAGGCGTGTATCTATTTGCTGCGGTCATCGACCAATTTCTGGGCCTGTACGCTTCGCTCAATAGCTTCAGCCAACTGGTCGTCAAAACTCGCCAGCGGAGGGCGGTGCTGAAACAATGGCCACCACGGGCAGGCCAAGCAATCCTGATATAAGCGGCTCCGCGGCGGAAGCAGAACTCCGGGAGGAACCCTATCTCTTTGAGTTCTTTCAAGCCGTTCGCCTCCTGGAGCGTCTTTTCCCCGACAAATCACCGGTGGGGTGATTCCATCCTCCCAGCGCAGAAGTGGTCCGGTTCGTCGCGAATAGCACCCTGGTTTTTCCCGCCAGCCAAGTGCAATCTCTCGAATGGCCAAAAGACGGCGCGGGGCGGATGAAAGTCAACTTCATGGGTTTGACCGGGCCGGAAGGCGTATTGCCCCTCTACTACACGTCCTTGGTAGCGGAGCGCACACGTTCGGGCGATCGTTCCGCCGCCGATTTTTTCGATATTTTCAATCACCGTATTATTTCGCTTTTTTATCTGGCCTGGGAGAAATACCGGTTTTCGATCGCCTATGAGCGGGAGGGCCTGGACCCTTTTTCACACCATTTGATGGATTTGATTGGCCTCGGGACTCCTGGCTTGCAAGACCGGCTCGCGGTACTCGATGATTCGCTGCTCTATTATGCAGGGCTTCTGGCCCAACATCCGCGATCTGCGGAGGCCCTCCGGTATCTTCTCGGCGATTACTTCGAAGTTCCCGTCGAGGTGGAACAATTCGCGGGCGGCTGGTATCCGCTTGACCGAAACACGCAAACGGCTCTCGAAGGCGGACTCAGCGAATCCGAGCAACTGGGATTCGGGGCGGTGGTGGGTGATGAGGTGTGGGATCAGACGGCCCGTGTCCGTATTGCCATCGGGCCTTTATCGTTGGAACAGTACGAGGACTTCCTGCCGCAAGGCTCCGCCTTCGAGCCCCTCCGGGCCTTGACCGACTTTTTTTCGAATGGAGAATTTGACTTTGAAATCCAACTGATTCTGGACCGCAGGGATGTACCGCCTTGTGAGCTGGGCGCGGAAGGGGAGCATGCCCCCCAACTGGGATGGCATACCTATATCAAAACGCGGCCAATGAAAGAACACGCATCAGAAACTATTCTTCAGCTTTGGGAAAGAAGTGTGTATGACCATCAACCTAAAATCGCTGATCGGAAAACTCAATGAGTTTACCCGGAAGACCTTGGAGTCGTCTGCCGGCCTGTGCTTGGCTCGTACAAACTATGACATTGAAGTCGAGCATTATGTGCTCAAGCTTCTGGATCAGACGGACGGGGACTTTGCCCAGATCGTGAATCGCTTTGGCATCGACACCTCGCGTCTCACCGGAGAGCTGACCCGGAGCCTCGACAAACTCAAGAAGGGAAATGCGCGCACGCCGACCTTGAGCCCTTCGCTGGTAAAAATGCTGACCGAGGCTTGGACGATCGGGTCCATTGATTTCAGTTCCGGGGGGATTCGGACGGGGTTCACGGTTTTGGCTCTGGTGACGAATGATGAGCTCAGCCGGCTCGTTCGCGAGGTCAGCAAGGAACTCCAGAAGATCGAAGGGGAGGTTCTGCGCAAGGATTTTCGCTCCATCGTGGAGCGGTCTGAGGAAGAGATGGTGGAGCCGGTGGGGGCTCCGGCAGGAGCTCCGGGCGTTCCGCGCCCGGCAGGCGCCGGTAAGACCGCAAATCTGGATCAATTCACTATCAATCTCACCGAGAACGCCAAGGCCGGGAAAATCGACCCGGTGTTGGGAAGAGATCTGGAGATCCGCCAGATAATCGATATCCTGATGCGCCGCCGGCAAAACAACCCCATCCTCACTGGCGAAGCAGGTGTCGGGAAAACGGCGGTGGTGGAAGGCTTCGCGGCGCGCGTCGCCAAGGGAGATGTACCGCCTCCCCTCCGCAACGTGGTGGTTCGCACTCTCGATCTGGCGTTGCTCCAGGCCGGGGCGGGCATCAAAGGTGAATTCGAAAACCGCCTCAAGGGTCTAATCGATGAGGTCAAAGGTTCTCCCGTGCCCATCATTTTGTTTATCGACGAGGCCCACAACATGATCGGCGCCGGTGGTCAGGCAGGGCAGAGCGATGCTGCCAACCTGCTGAAGCCCGCCCTGGCGCGTGGTGAATTGCGGACGATCGCCGCCACCACGTGGTCCGAATACAAAAAGTACTTTGAAAAAGACGCCGCCTTGGCGCGGCGGTTTCAGGTGGTCAAGGTTGAAGAACCGGGCGAAGACCAATGTGCCGTGATGCTGCGCGGCCTTGTTCCCGCCCTGGAGAAGCATCATAAGGTTCGCATTATGGATGAAGGGCTGACGGCCGCCGTGCGGCTTTCCCATCGCTATCTGGCGGGGAGGCAGTTGCCCGACAAAGCGGTCAGCATTTTGGATACAGCCTGCGCGCGCTTGGCCCTCGGGCAGAGCGCCACGCCGCCGGCCATCGAGGATGCGGGGCGTGAACTGGATGATCTGGAAGTTCAGCAGGGAATCCTGGAGCGCGAGACGGCCATCGGCGCCGATCATGCGGAACGCTTGGCGGAGATCGCTAAACAAGAGGTCGAGGTCGAGGGCCGTTTGAAGACTCTGCGCGAGCGCTGGACCGAGGAACACGGACTCGTTTCGAAAATCAGGGATCGCCAAACCCAAATCGAGGGTGCTACGGGAACGGCTCGTGCTGCCAAGCCGGCTCAGGCTCAAGCGTCGGCCGCGGCTCCCAAACCCCCCGCGGCGGCGGCCGCCGCCACCTCGCCAGCCCCCGCCCCGGTTGCGATTCCTGAGGCTTTGCGCGCAGAACTCGTCAAGCTGGAAGCCGATCTTACCGCCTTGCAAGGTGAAACCCCCATGATGCGGGTGGCGGTTGACGCCCAGATCGTGGGCGAGGTGCTCGCTGCCTGGACAGGCATCCCGGTGGGAAAGATGCTGAAAGACGAAATCTCCACCGTGCTTTCGCTGAGCTCGATGTTGGGAAAGCGCGTCATCGGCCAGGAGCAGGCCTTGGACATGATCGCCCAACGAGTGCAGACCTCCCGTGCCGCCTTGGATGATCCTAAAAAGCCCATCGGGGTTTTTATGCTGGTGGGCCCCAGCGGGGTGGGAAAGACCGAGACGGCGCTGGCGCTCTCCGATCTGCTTTATGGCGGGGAACACAACCTCATCACCATCAACATGTCGGAATTCCAGGAGGCTCACACGATTTCAACCTTGAAAGGCTCGCCTCCCGGATATGTCGGTTACGGCGAGGGCGGGGTCCTGACGGAAGCCGTCCGCAGGCGCCCGTACTCGGTGGTTTTGCTCGATGAGGCGGAGAAAGCGCATCCGGATGTTCTCGAACTCTTCTATCAGGTATTTGATAAAGGCATGATGGAGGATGGTGAGGGTCGCGAAATCGATTTCAAGAACACCATCATTATCCTCACCACCAACGCCTGCACCGAGCAGATGATGAAGCTGTGTGCGGATAAGGAAACCATGCCCACGGCGGAAGGGATTATCAAAGCACTGCGGCCCGAGCTGAATAAGATCTTCAAGGCGGCTTTTCTCGGCCGCCTGGTGCTCATTCCCTTCTACCCGATCCGCGAAGATTCCCTCAAACTGATCATCGAATTGAAGCTGAGTAGAATTCGGAAACGCATCGAAGAGAACCACAAGATTCGGCTGACCTATGAGCCGGCCCTGGTGGACACTGTGGCCAGCCGCTGCACGGAAGTTGAGAGCGGAGCCCGGAATGTGGACAACATTCTCACTAACACGTTGCTGCCGGATATTTCCCGGCAGTTGTTAGGGCGAATGGCCGAGGGCGAGAAGGTGGCAAGTTTCCATGTGGGTGTCGGAGCCGATGGGGCGTTTGTGTACAACTAAGCCAGGAGGAGGAAAGTTATGGGGACGAGCTTCAAACAGGCTGATACCAGTCTATTCACCATCGCGACGCCGCTGGGAGAGGATAAACTCCTCCTGCAAGGGTTTAAGGGTTCAGAGGGAATATCGCGTCTCTTTCGCTTCGAATTGGACCTCCTTTCCGAAGACGCCGACGTTCGCGCAAGCGGAGGGTAAGCCCCGGTACTTCAACGGGGTTATCAGCCGCTTTGGCCAAGGTGGCGTGGAGGGTCGCTTTACCTCCTACCATGCGGAAATGGTGCCTGCGCTTTGGTTCCTGACGCGCACCGCGGATTGCCGCATCTTTCAGCAGAAGACCATACCCCAGATCATTAAGCAGATCTTCAGTGATAGGGGTGTCAATGATGTTTCCGATTCACTTAAAGGATCGTACCACCCGCGCGATTACTGTGTCCAATACCGCGAAACGGATTTCAACTTTGTATCCCGGCTCATGGAAGAGTACGGTATTTTCTACTTCTTCAAGCATGAGCAGGGCAAACACACTCTGGTACTGGGCGACGATCCCAGCGCCAACCCGGATTGCCCGGGCCAGAACCAAATCCGCTTCTACATTCGCACCGGCGCCAATCTGCAGGAGGATGCGGTGGACGGATGGCACGCCGAGCAGGAGTT
>JBEKAD010000382.1:0-5628 GCA_050018435.1 Terriglobia bacterium | reverse complement strand
AAACTGGAAATTAGAAACTGGAAAATCGAAACTCGCCGCGATTTGGAATTTCGAGCTTGCCTCATTCGGTGGTCACGGCTTCGTTGCTGTTGGGCGCTGGTAGACGAAACTCATTAATCAAAGCTTTCCGCGATTCTCGAGTTTTGAATTTCGAGTTTCTAATTTCCAGTTTCTAATTTCGCTTTTTTCTGCACATGCTGAAACGCACTCTGACTGCCCTCTTGTTAATTCCCCCCGTCGTTTACCGGATTGGGTGGTCCCCGGAATGGCTCTTTCTGCTGGCGGTGGTGGCCGCGGTGCTGCTCGCCCTGCGCGAGTTTTTTGCGTTGTGCCGCGCCATGGGCTATAGGGTAATTCCCTGGATTGGCTATTTGGCAGGGGCGGCGCTGTGCGTGGTGCAGGTATTCCCGGGAGATATATTCCACTCCGTCGTTATCGTCACGCCCTTGATTGTGCTGTTGGTGCTGCTTATTCCCACCTTGGCCCTGCGGCGAAGCACAGACTTGAAGGACTATCTCGTCGCCACCTCTGTAACCTTTTTCGGCATACTATATATTGGGCTTACGCTCTCGTGCTTGATCCCGATTCGCTTTTACCCATATCCTCTCCGAAGAGTTTTGGTGCAGGAAGGCGGAACAATCCACACGATTGACACCGGCTCCTTCCTTCTTTTCTTCCTCTTCCTGGTGATCTGGGCCGGCGACATCTGCGCGTATCTTGTGGGCCGTTCGATGGGACGCATCCCGTTTTTTGCCCGCATCTCTCCCCGCAAAACCTGGGAAGGCTCGCTGGCAGGCTTAGCGGGAAGCCTTCTAGCCGCCTGGGCCTTTACTCATTGGTTCTGGAAGCCCGACAACGTGAAAATTGTTATGCTGATTGCAGCATGGATCGCGGTGGCGGGACAAGTGGGCGACTTGGTGGAGTCAGCGATCAAGCGGGGCGCCAATCAAAAGGATTCCGGCACGCTCTTGCCGGGCCACGGGGGATTTCTCGATCGCATTGATAGCCTCCTCTTTGCCGCGCCAGCGCTCTGGTTAGCCTTGTTTATTCTAGGAATTTTTTCATGACCCAGGGGTTGTGCATTCGCGAGGAGCCGCAGACGTAACTAGAATTACTCCCGGAATCGGCGATACCTCCAAGACGAAAGGAAGATTCAAGAACGTTTCACACGGAGTTCACTGAGCATCATAACGATGAGATTGTTGGAAAACTTCGCCACGGAGAACACGGAGAACAACGGCGCAACCGCCTAAGGTTTACTTTGTGGTCTCTGTGAATTCCTCTGTGCCCTCTGTGTGAAATTCTTTTTCCTCACGAAAGGAAGATTCAAGAACGTTTCACACAGAGTTCACTGAGCATTACATCAATGAAATTATTGGAGCCCTTCGGCACAGAGAACACGGAGTATTACGGCGCAACTGCCTCGGGTTTTCGTCTCTGTGAATTCCTCTGTGCCCTCTGTGTGAAATTCTTTTTCCTCTCATGATTCAGGGCTTATGCATTCTCGGCTCGACCGGTTCCATCGGCCAGAACTGTCTGCGCGTGGTGGAGAGTCTGCCGGACCGTTTCCGCGTGGTTGCGCTCTCGGCGGGGAAGAACCTGGAGACGCTCGCCGCGCAGGTGGTGAAGCACCATCCCCGAATCGTGGTGGTGAGCCAGCGCGAATACAAGGAACCCTTGCGAGAGCGCCTGAAGCGCCTCGGATACACCCGGCGGCTAAAGATTACCTATGGGGCCGAGGGCCAGGTGGAAGCCTCGACGCACGATGATGTGAATTTTGTCGTTTCCGCCGCGCATGGCACCACCGGACTGGTGGCTACTTACGAAGCCGTTCGCGCCGGCAAACACCTAGGCCTTGCCAACAAGGAAACCTTGGTAGCCGCCGGGGAACTGGTGATGCGCGCCGCAGCCCAACGGCGAATCGAGGTCCTTCCCATCGACAGCGAGCACTGTGCCGTGCACCAGTGCCTCCGTGCGGGGCAGCGGAAGGAAATCAAGCGCATCATTCTGACGGCCTCGGGAGGTCCTTTCCTGAAAACCCCCCGGCGGCTCTTCGATTCCATTAGCCCGGAGCAAGCCCTGAAGCATCCCATTTGGCAGATGGGGGGAAGAATCACGATTGACTCGGCGACGCTTGTGAACAAGGGCTTGGAAATCATTGAAGCGCACTGGCTTTTCGGAGCTGCCCCCGGACAAATTGACGTTGTAATCCACCCTGAATCTATCATCCATTCCATGGTAGAATTCATAGATGGCTCCGTAATGGCGCAATTGGGGGTCCCGGACATGCGCATTCCGATTCAATATGCGCTGACTTATCCGGACCGCGTGCCTGTCACCGAAAATGGGCTAGGGCTTGACCTCATAGCTGCGGGCCGGCTCCATTTTCGGAAGCCGGACACCCAGCGATTCCCCAGCCTTGATTTGGCGCGCGAGGCCCTGGTGCAGGGGGGGATTATGCCCTGCGTTCTGAACGCTGCGGATGAAGTTGCCGTCGCGGCGTTTTTGAATAACCGTTTGAGGTTTTCTTCGATCCCGCGGGTGATCGAAGAGGTGATGCGGCAAATGGGCTCGTGCCGGCCAATCAATTCGATCGATGACGTTCTGGAAGGGGATGGGGAAGCCCGGCGCCGCGCGGCGCTTGTGATTTCGGCCATTTCTGCCTAAGGAGAAGGATTTCGACATGGGTAGTTTCGTGACAGACGCGCTGGTGGTGGTCGTGGTCCTGGGGATCATGATCTTCTTGCATGAGTTGGGTCACTTCCTGGCCGCGAAATCCTTTGGGGTGCGCGTGCTGGTGTTTTCCTTAGGACTTGGAAAGGCGCTCCTGCACATCCAGCGTGGCGATACCGATTACCGCATTAGCGCCCTACCGTTTGGGGGCTACGTCAAAATGGCGGGGGACGATCCGTCCGAGCTCCGACAGGGGGATAAAGGGGAATTCTTGTCCCAGCCCCGCTGGCACCGTTTTGTCATTGTGGTGATGGGGCCGGCGATGAACGTCCTGCTGGCCGTCACCCTCCTGACCGGCCTTTACAAGTTTCATTTTCAACGTCCGGCCTACCTGGAGCAGCCTGCACGCGTCGGTGATGTGGACACGGGGTCACCCGCGGCCCAGGCCAATATCCATCCGGGAGACCTGATCCTCCGTTTCGGGGCCCAGGAAAACCCCAAGTGGGAAGACGTCGATTTCAAAATCCTGACCACCGTGAATGAAGCCATTCCCCTGGAAATCGAGCGCAATGGCGAGATGGTGAAAACCTCCATTACGCCGATCGCCAAGGGCCCTAATCGGGTCGGCTACGCTGGATGGGAGCCGATCGCCCTCGGCGTGCTCGAGGGAGTGGAGCCCGGACTTCCCGCCGGCAAGGCTGGACTGAAACCCGGCGACGAGATCGTGGGAGTCGATGGGCACAAGGTTTTCTACTTTCCGAGCGTCGCTTATGCCATTCAGACGGGCAACGGCAAGCCCGTAATCTTTGATGTGATCCGCGCGGGCAAAGAGTTTCAGGTCACGGTCCAGCCCACCTTCGGTGAATTGATGGGTGAAAAGCGTTGGCGGGTGGGGTTTTGGTTCCACAGTGGGATGGTGGTCCGCCACTTGCCTTGGGGGCAGGCGCTGTCAGCGTCTCTCGAGGACAATGCTCGCAATTGCCTTGCTACGTTCGACGTTCTGGGCAAGATCCTGACCGGGCGCATGTCGGCGCGCTCGCTCTCCGGCCCCATTGGCATCGCGCAGCTTTCCGGAGAAGCCTATCGCGCAGGGCTTCCCGATCTTCTCCTGCTGGTTTCGTTCATCAGCCTGCAACTGGGCATTTTCAACCTCCTGCCCATTCCTGTCCTCGACGGCGGTGTGATTCTACTTCTGCTGGTTGAAGGGATGATTCGGCGAGACTTGAGTTTGGAGGTCAAGGAGCGCTTCGTGCAAGTGGGAATTGTCTTCCTCCTCTTGCTCGCGGCCGTCTGCATGTATAACGACTTGATGAAGACATTTAGACCGTACTGAAGGAGTTAGAAGCTAGGAGTGTGTCGGAAATAACAGTCTCTCAACGAAGAATCAATAACTTACAGACACTTGAATCTCGCTAAGTTGTTGATTCTACGTACAACGAAATCTATCTCCGACAGACTCCTAGAAGTCAGGAGTTAGAAGGCCGCTCGTTTGGACTGCTGTCTTCTAACTTCTAACTTCTAACTACTAACTTCTAACTACTGTCCTTAAAAGGAGTTGTTTTGAATTTCAGTGGTACGGAATTCTTCCCATCCCGGAGGAAGACTCGACCCGTCAAGGTCGGGCGCCTTACCGTAGGGGGAGATGCTGCCATCGCCGTGCAATCCATGACCAAGACGGACACGCGCGCGGTGGAAAAGACGGTCGAGCAAATCCAGCAGATGGAGGCCGCCGGGTGCGAAATTGTTCGCCTGGCCGTGCCGGATTTGGAGGCCGCCCAGGCGCTGCCGGAAATCCGCAAGCGCTGCCCCGATTCCGTCCTGGTTTCGGACATTCACTTCCAGTACAAGTTTGCGCTGATGGCCCTGGACGCGGGCATCGATAAGCTTCGCATCAATCCCGGCAACATCGGGGACGCCGACAAAGTCCGCATGGTGGTGCGGCGCGCGCAGGAGCAAAAAGTCCCCATCCGCATTGGCGTCAATGCTGGCTCCCTGGAGCGGCGGTTGCTGGAGAAATACGGCTATCCCACGCCGGAAGCTATGGTCGAAAGCGCCATGTACCACATCCAGATTCTGGAGGAGTTGGGCTTCACCGATACCATCATTTCCTTAAAGGCTTCGAACGTGAAGTTGACGGTGGCTGCCTATCGCCTGCTTTCAAAGCAGGTGGACTACCCCTTGCATTTGGGCATCACGGAAGCCGGCACGCAGTTTTCCGGCACCATTAAGTCGTGTGTAGGCATGGGGATGCTGTTGGCGGAAGGGATTGGCGACACCATCCGCGTCTCGCTTGCCACCGATCCGGTGGAAGAAGTGCGCGTTGGCTTCGAGTTGCTGAAATCATTGGAGTTGCGCAGCCGCGGGCCCGTGGTGATCGCCTGCCCAACCTGCGGGCGGCTGGAAGTTGACCTGTTCAAGATCGCCGGAGAGATCGAGCAAGCCACCAAACACATCAAAACTCCCATCAGCCTGGCGGTGATGGGCTGCGCGGTCAACGGCCCCGGCGAAGCGCGCGAGGCCGACCTGGGAGTCGCCGCCGGTCGCGGCAATGGCATGATTTACCGGGAAGGGAAGGCCATCCGCCGCGTCAAGGAAGAAGAAATCGTGCCGGCTTTGCTGGAAGAGGTCGAACGCTTTATCGCCGACAAGGCCGCCGGTGTCAACACCGCTCCCCCGGAAATTGCGCCCGCGCCGGAGCCTGAGGGTAGAGAGACTCCACTCGTCACCCTTCAGTAGACATAAAACATTCCGAAGCACGTGTAGCGCGTCTATAACGGCATCGGCGTTGTCAAGCAAAACTTCTCCGTTGGGGTGGCGGTTGGATTTTTCTCGTGCCTTTCCCCTTGTGGGATTCGTTTTGGGCTCAAACCGACCAAGGCTCGCCTCGTCGAATCTCACGGTAGAACGCTGGGGTTCCACCACTCATCTATGCGATCCCGCTGCGCGTTTTCACCA
>JBEKAD010000381.1:0-5660 GCA_050018435.1 Terriglobia bacterium | reverse complement strand
TTCCTCAAGGCTTACAACGAATTGCTGATGTGGGAAGAGCACACCATCGAGTGGTATGACATTCGCGCCGACATCTACGTGGATGAGAGCCAGGGAGGCGGCAAGCAGCATTGGGAGGAAAAAACCGCGCATGCCCGCTACGCTCATGAAACCGCCCAACGGATCGAAATGGAAAGTGCTCGCAACTTGTGCCGGAATATTCACACCACCGGGCCGCTGAGCTTGGTGGTATGGAATCCACTTTCCTGGCAGAGAACCGAGATCGTTCGGACTCCTGTCCCGGCGCAGTCGCCACAATCTTTCCGGCTCACCGATTCGGAAAGCGGCAAGGAAGTGGCCTACCAGGTCGAGAAACGCGCGGGCGTTCCGGACAGCTTGATCTTCCTGGCGGAAAAAGTGCCCTCCCTGGGTTATAAAACCTTCCGGATCGAATCCGGAACACCTGCTGCCGGTGGCAAAGCCCCAGCTATTTCCGACCTGAATCTCGAGAATGAGTTTTATAAAGTCAGCTTGCGTGAGAAGGATGGCACGGTAGCCAGTCTGCTCGACCAACAATTAACGCGCGAGTTCGTGGATCCTCGTGCCGAACACGGCTTTAATGGCCTCGTCTACAGGCTGCAAGAACGGCTGACCGAACGGGAATTCAAGCAATTAGGCGAGATTCCCATGCAGGACGTGCGGATTGAAAAAGGCGCTTCCGGGCCGGTGTATTCCAGCCTCAAAATCTACGGGCACATCGAGTACATGTGCAAGTTCGAACACGAAATCATTCTCTATTCACAACTGAAGAGGGTCGACTTCATTAACCGCATCATGAAGAAGCCGGTTTTTCCAAAAGAAACGGTCCATTATGCGTTTCCTTTTGCCATCCACACGGACTATCACTTCACGATCGATGGGATGACCCATCATAACACGTACAAAATCGATGTACCCGGGGGGGTCATGCAACCGGACCTGGACCAGATCCCCGGCTCCTTCCGCGACAGTTACGTGGCGCGCCACTGGGTTTCGATCTCCCGTGGCGACTACGGCGTGGTGTGGTCGTCGGTGGATGCTCCCTTAGTCCAACTCGGTGGGATCCAAACCGACAAGTATCTGCCTTGGCTGACCATGGAGGATGACAACTGGCTGGCCCGCGGCTGGCTCTATTCCTTCCTAATGCACAACCACTGGGTGGTAGACGTGCCCATCGCCCAGGGCGGCGATTACGTGTTCCGGTACTCGCTCGCGACGCATGGGAGCGATTGGTCCTACAACGACGCGCACCACTTCGGCTGGAGCGCTTTGAGCCCTCTGCGCGTGTACACCCTCGAAGCAGCCCAGGAAGGAAAATGGCAGGAGGCGGCGCGAAGTTTCCTGGAAGTTTCGCCGGAGAATGTCTACCTTGCGGGCTTCAAAACCGCGGAGGACGGCAAGGGCGTCATCCTGCGCCTCTACGAGGGGGCAGGGCTTGCGACGAGCGCCGTTATCAGCTTCAAGCTGCCCGGAGGAAGTCTCAAAACCGCCGCGCTGTGCGACGGGCGTGAGCGGATACTTTCTCCGCTTGCGGCAGAGAACAACTCCCTACGAATTGCCTTGAAACCCTGGGAGACGAGTACGGTGCGCGTCCAGGTGGATTGAGGAGAAAGGAAGGCTTAAGAGCGTTTCACACAGAGTTCACGGAGGGTAAATCATCTGACCACAGAGAACACGGAGAAGATCTTGGGTTTTCTCCGCGCTCTCTGTGAGCCAATCTCTGTACTACTAAAGGCCCAAATGTTTGCGGCTTGCACAAATTTTCCTGGCTCTCTTTGGTTGCGGCTCTGCCGCGCTGTGCCCTCTGTGTGAACCTCTTTTTCGGCAATAAGGATTGGATTCCCGCTTTCGCGGGAATGACCAGTATTTCGAGGCGGATCCCATTCCAAATGACACCACTACCAGATATCAGTTCAGCTTGACTTCGACGGGCAGCGCGGTCTTAGCATTGAAGCTAAAGGTTCCGGTAAGTTCCCGCCCGTGTTCCTTCACGTTCACTTTGTAGTCGCCGTAGAAGCCGTGAAACTGCGCGGTGCCCTGGCGCGACACGCGGGCTTCCGCGCGGGTCCACCATCGGCCCTTGATGAGCTTCATCAAGGCATCGTAAGCGGGCTTGGGCGTCATGTCGGCGCGTACCAGTCCGGCGGGGGCTTGCTGCCACGCACCCTGATCGGTGAAGTCCCACCAAGTAATCGCCTGCACGGCGGGATGGCTGAAAAGGACGGTGTAGAACCTCGTGACTTCTTCCGCCTGCCGCAGCTCGCCTTCCGGAGTGCTCGCCCATTCGGACTGGGGGGTCTTCTGCCTCAATTCCCAACCCGGCCGGCCGGAAAGAATGGTGGCCTCCGTAAAGTGCAACGGCCTGCCCACTTTGGCAAAGCGCTCGCAGATGTCCCAGGTCTTTTCAACGGACCAGACGTTTGCATGCTGATGGCATTGAATGCCAATCGCGTCGAAAAAGGGCTGGCCGGAAGCGTCCACCAGTTGTGAGATCACCTTTTCGAGGTACTCGTCCGTGGTGATGTAATCGTTGATCACCAGGGTGGCCTGCGGATTGGCTTCGCGCGCGTGATTGAACGCCGTGCGCAGGTAGTTCGGCACGCCCATTTGCTCGATGTCTGCGGTCAGCTTGGGCGCCTGCCGGAGCGTCTCCTCGCGGGTGAAACGCGTGGCTTCGTTGACGACGTCAAAGATATTGATTTGGCCCTTGAATCTTCCCACGATGTCGGTGATGCGCTGCATCTGCAAGCGCATCGCTTCCGCGGGGTCGGCAGGCAGCCAGGAGGGGTCAACATAGTTCCAGGCCAGCGGATGCCCCTTCACGGTGATGTGATGAGCCGCGCACCAAGCGGCCACACGGTCGGTGCTCTCATAGTCGGGATGCCCCGCCTCGCGCTCATAGGCCCACCAGTAAAGCGGCACGGTGGCGTAGTTGAGCAGGTCGGAGAATTCCTTTCCGTACGCGGCATTTTCCGCGTCGGTCTTGCACCTGCCCAGCATGAAAATATTGCAACCGAATAGGAAACTGTGGCGCGTCTGCTCGATCGTGACGCGCGTCCCTTTCTTGAGCGCCTTCCCATCGGGTGTCACCAGACGGAGTTGGATGTCGCCGGTGCGGTATTTCTGAATGCGCGCGTCAGCTTGACTAAGGATTTCGCTCTCCGAGAGCGTTTGGGCAGGGAGGAATTGAACCCCTCCCATCGCCGCAGCAAGAAGACAATGGGTAATAAGAGTCTTTGGTTTCATGGCAGGGAGAATTGTACTCCCACTCAGAACCCGGTGGGAATCATCCCGAAGCGAGCGGCATAGCTTGGCCGCGAATAGATCCCGGAGGAGCGGCAGCGCCGTTGGAAGAATTGCATGCGCAGCCCAACAACCAAGAACCGCAGAGTCCCTGATGGAAACGAGGCTTTGCGCCTCCCGTTTCAGGCAGCACTGTCAGATTTTCCGGCACTGTGCACACACGATGGAATTGCTGGACCGCCTTGGATCTCATGGCGCAGCAGTGACTTCCGGCGAACGATAGGGTTGGTTCACGAATTGCTCGACGAGGAAGGTACCACCCCGGCGGCCATGCCTCGCTTTGGCGCGACGACCGGGAGCCCAAAATCGGGAGGTGCCCGTGGATGACTCCGCCCCAAACCCTCAAGCTGTCAGCCCCCGTTGGCTCTGGGGCCTGAGATTGGCTACCGTCGTCGCGGGGTTGCCGCTTTCCATTGCGGCGGGGCTGATCCTGAATGATTTGCATCGGATATGGAAGGGGCACCCATTAACCGATGGGCGAGTCCAAGCGCTGGGACTCGGTGTGGTCATCCTCGTGTCGGCCGTGATCCCCTATGTTTGTATCCTGTGGCACACGCGCAGGAATCCCCCACAAGAGAACGGCCGGGTGTGGGCCATGGGTACGGGTAGCACGTGGCTGGTTCTCTGCGCAGCCCTCGCCTTGTTCCCTCGCGCGGATCAGAGTTTTCCGCGAGACCCCGACTTCCCTGACCTAGTCTTGTGGCTTGCAATTCTCTGGCCCGTCGTTGGCCTGCCTCATGCGGGAATCATCACCTGCGCCATAAAGGCTTACTCTCCGACCACGCCGGGTCCAACGTCAGCGCTTGCAGATGGAGAGGTCCATTTAGGGACTAAAGTGCTTCAGGTCGCGACTGGAATTACGGTTCTCTTCTTGCTTTTCCCGTATCTATACTTTTCAGGTCCACAATGGCAGTTTCTTCACTGGCGGGCGATTGCTTTGATGTGTCTGATGGTTTTGTGTGCTGAGGTTCCGTACGTATTCATCTAGACTATGGCATGGTTAATGCTTGGCTATTAAACTGAGAATTATGTCGTGGTGGAATCGCGCACTACGGCTAGGTGTCAGGTGCGGGGGGCGGGATTCGGGGCTCGCAGGCTGGCACCGACGGTCGCTCTTTGACGTGTGCGATCTCCAGACGGGAATCCCTTCCGGCAACGCGTTGGCGCGGGCAAACTCTCCGCCAGCGAGCCGTTTTACAAGCTGACTGGGATGATCCGTCAACTCCTACAAGTCCCTTGGGGAAATCGCCGGCCCCAAGGATCAGGGTCTGCGCCAGCCAGCGCATTTTCGCACCCACCCTACAAAACCTAGAGTGCGAGCCGCCTTATTTATACGTCGCTTCATTCCGCAGTAAAACACCGAGTACGTGCATCGTACGCGTCGCATGGATGGGCTCGAAGATAATGCGGTAGCGGCACGAGATCTTCCGGTAGAGACCTTTATGGGCTTTCCCTTCAGCGGCTTTACGCGGCCGCGAAAGGGGTCGCCGGCAAGCTCCCGAATATCGTTCAGGATCCGGTTCCGCCGATCGGGCGGGATCGCCTCAAGCTGTTTTGCGGTGTCGCGGTGAACGTTTATGAGCCAGGTCATACTCGAGTTGGGCCAGGGGGATGTACTTTCCCGCGCGCATCTCGCGCCGCGCTTTCGCAATCAGGGCGCTTTCTTCGCGGGTGAGGACGTCATCAGGATCAACTACCCGTTTCGGCTTGATGAGCACGCCATCCGCTTGCTTCCGAAACGCCACAAAATCGCCTTCGCGGATATTGAGCGTTTCCAGCATCTCGCGCGGGATCACGACCTGCCGGCGCTGACCTACGCGTCCGATCCTCTCCTCCGTTGTGACGGTTTTCACTGCCATGCCTTCAGATTATCTGATGGTCAGAAGATGTCAAGGGCGTTCCTCCATAGATTTTCGTAGAGGCCGGCTGTAGAGTCCGGGTGAAAACGTTGGAGCGGGATAGTTTTTGTAGAGGCGGGCGAGTAGCTACCCTCAGAGTCGAGCACTCGCGAAAGATGCCGACCTAAAGGTCGGCGCTACAATAATGGCCGCGGTTTGAAACGATGTATCAGAAAATAAAGGGGTTATCGGTGGAGAGCCAAGACCTTTGAAAAACCTATCTAATTGAAATAAAACGAGTTAGATTACGCTTGGGCAGCGAGGGCTCCCCCCAAAAAAGGCCCCAAAATGAGGGATAGTTAAAGGATGTTATTGAAAACAAATGGAGAAAAAATGTCAGTTTCCGGCCTTGAAACGATGTTGATGAAAACAAATGAGTTATATTCATTCTGAAACGATGTTAATGAAAAGAAAGGAGAAAGGCGTTGAACGCGAGGTCGA
>JBEKAD010000380.1:0-5667 GCA_050018435.1 Terriglobia bacterium | reverse complement strand
GATGCTCGGGGCGTAGCTCTTCTCTGTCAAGGCTTCATCAGGCTCATCAGTCTGAGGCTTCCGGAGTAAACCTATAACCAGGATGAGAAAGGCGATCGCAATGGCGGCGTAAATGAGTGTGATCATCTGTGCAACAACTTGGACAGTTCGCTATCCAAGCGAGTTAGTTCGAGAGCTACAGCTTCAGAATCTCTTCCCGTGGCCGTCGAAATTGGACGCAGGCTGGGCATCGGGGCAAGCTCCCAAAGGGACACGGTCCACACCAGTAAACACAGCGCGAAGGCAAGGGGTGCCATGACCCAGAGAATATTGCTACTGAGAGCTGGATCGAAGGCTTTGCCAGCGGCCAGCCAAGCTATATTCATAGCCAGGTAGATCGAGAACCCAAACATTAATCCGGCAACGTTCCTCCCCAATTTGGAACCATAGTGCCGAGCAGCATAGAATAAAACGGCGAGAATAACGACCTTGGTTACACAAGCCCGCAAGGCAAAATCGAGCAGCGCCGGACGCCTGTGAGTGGACCCGAGGATCGCCGGGAGGATATAGACGAGTCCCAAAGCGATGGAGATTACAATGGTAAGGGCGCGGCCGAGGTTGCGGATGGCAGGAAAGGGTCGAAATATCTGGTCGGACATCTCGACGAGGACCGTAAATTCCACGAGGATGCTGACCAGATAGTAAATCCAATATGCGGAAGGATATGCTTGCGGGCGTAGCCAATAGATAAGGTACATGCCGAGACTGCAACAGAAGATATAAACGATGTATGAGTAAAACAGCGGGAACACCCTAAACACTCTCGTCGCCGCTCCCCTCAGGATTAGCAAGCCCTCGAGGAGCCATGCACCGTAGCTGATTACCATTCCGAAAATATGCATATATCCGGCCGGGGATGGGCAGGCACCGCACGCGCCGCGCTCGCCCATCCGTGGCCGAGGAATCTGTTACTCGACATCGTCGGGCGGGAGCGGCGCCGGCATGCCGCCTTTTGGCTTGCGATTGAAGCATAGCATAGTCGTTACCTCCTTTCCAGCACAATTATCTGCGCTAAAGTACTGGATGGGGTGCGTCGAAGGAACAATTCAAGAATGTTTAATGTCGGCCCCGCACAACACGTCTTTGTGTGCCCCGACGTGTTCTTTGAGGCAGGTTGGGATGATCCGAGGCATTTTTTCGGTGGGGAAATCCGGCCATTTGCGTCCGACTAAGAACGGCGCAATGCCAACATCTTTCCTGTTACTCCTTCAAAATCAATGTTTTGTCATAGGCTTGCCAAAATGGGCTGACCAGTCCCTCAGAAAACGTGTTTTTGAGCGCCAGTCGACCCGAAGGAATTCAGGTGTCGATATTATTGAAAGACGTATTGATTCATGCATATTAATCTTATATCCATTGCCCACCAATGAGATAAAGAAAGTTTAACGTCAATGGATTTCACTCTTCGTTTTACCCTTCTGGGAGAAACCGTTAACAAACTTGCCCCTGCCCGAATCAAACCCCAAGACACATAAGGTTTGGGCCGGTCCGAAGGCGCTCCGAAGCCGTATCAACACCCCACTGGTCGCGTTGCGGCATTATTGCCAAAGACTTACCGCCGGCATTTAGACAGCGCAAGAACCTGATAGGGGAATCCTCACGCTTGGAAAAAGAGAGGATTTATCCGTTCCCGAGGGGGACATGGAAGAGGTGCGACGACCATGGATTATATCCAATTCGCGCCCATCACTACTGCCGGCGATTGATGCTCGAATCTCCGCCCAAAGCCGGCGCAAGCGCTGGTTTCACTCGGATTTCCTGGTCATTCTGGGAGGCTCAGTCGGATTCAGAGATACGGGTGATTTTGGCGCCCACCTGGGTGAGCTTTTCTTCGATGCGCTCGTAGCCACGATCAATGTGGTAAACGCGGTCGATCAGGGTTTCGCCTTCCGCCGCCAATCCGGCCAGCACCAGCGAGGCGCTGGCGCGAAGATCCGAGGCCTGAATTTTCGCCCCGCTCAGGGGAGTTTTGCCGCGCACCACAGCACGGCGGCCATTCACCGTGATGTCCGCCCCCATGCGCGCCAGTTCCAGAGCGTGCATAAAGCGGTTTTCAAAAATCGTTTCCGCAATCACGGAGGAACCCTCTGCCTGCGTCATGAGCGTCATGTATTGGGCTTGCATGTCAGTGGGGAAACCCGGGTACTCGTGCGTGGTCACGTCCAAGGCGCGCAGCTTGCTTGGCGCTTTGACAGTGAGCGTCTGGCCGCCGTTCGAGCCTTTACCCGCACCGCGAACCACTGGCACACCCACCTCGTCCAGTTTGGCAAGGACGGCAGTGAGGTGCTCAGGGTTGCAGCGTTCCACCGCAAGTTCCCCGCCGGTAATCGCCGCCGCAGTCAGAAATGTTCCGGCTTCAATGCGGTCAGGGATCATCGTGTGTTCGGCGCCGTGCAGCCGGCTGACGCCGCGGATGCGGATCTGGTGTGTCCCCGCGCCCTCCACCTGGGCGCCCATCTTGTTGAGCAGATCCGCGAGGTCCTGCACCTCCGGTTCGCGCGCCGCGTTTTCAAGCACCGTAACTCCCTCGGCGAGGGTGGCCGCCATCATGAGATTCTCGGTGCCGGTTACGGAAATCGTGTCGAAGTAGAACTCGGTCCCGCGCAGGCCGTTGGCCCGGGCATTTACGTAACCGTGGTCGAAACTGATGGAGGCCCCAAGTTTCTCGAGTCCCTTGAGATGAAGGTTGACGGGACGAACGCCGATCGCGCAGCCGCCTGGCAACGAGACTCGCGCCTGCCCGAAGCGCGCCACGAGCGGTCCCAGCACCAACACCGACGCCCGCATCTGCTTGACGAGTTCATAGGGCGCCACGGGATTGAGCAACTGGCGGGCTTCAATCTCGAGGCGATTGCCATGCGCTTCGTGCGTGACGGAGGAATCGACGCCCAGATCTTCCAGCAGGCTGCGCAGCGTGCTGATGTCGCGTACGCGCGGAATATTGTGGAGAACCACGCGTTGGTCCGTCAGCAGCGCCGCCGCCAATTCCGGCAACGCCGCATTCTTGGCCCCGCTGATCGCCACCCGGCCTTCCAAAGGCCGCCCGCCGGTTATCAGAAATTTATCCATAGGAGATCACAAACTGAGTCAGTGAATCAGTGAGTCACTGAGCCAGTGAATCACTGAATCAGTGAGTCACTGAATCAATTCCTCCAATGATTCACTGATTCAGTGACTCAGTGATTCACTGGTTCACTGATTCACTTACTCTATCGCCTCGCGCAGGGCCTGCGCCACGCTCGGCACTTGCTTGAGCTGGCGCGTGGCTTCAGATCTTGTGGTCTTTTTCAGAATCATCAAAAGCGCCACGGGCAGGTTGCGGCGGGAGTCCTTCAATGCTTTAGCGGCCGCGGCCTGACTGATGCCAGTGAGCTTCATCAGAATTCCCTCGGCGCGCTTCCACAGTTTGTGGTTCGTCAGTTGCACGTTGATCATAATATTGGAAAGCACACGTCCCAACCGCGCCATCGTCCCCGTGGAAAGCATGTTGAGCACAAGTTTCTGTGCCGTCCCAGCTTTCATGCGGCTGGACCCCGCGATCACTTCCGGCCCGACTACCGGAATTATGGTGACATCGGCCAGAGCCTTCAGGGGGGCTTCCGGATTGCAAGTAAGGCCCACCACCTTCGCACCCAGCCTTCGCGCCCAGCGCATTCCGCCCAGAACATAAGGCGCGCCGCCACTGGCGGAGATTCCCACCAGAAGGTCGTGACAGGCAAATCGGATCTTCTTCAAGTCCCGCACGGCCTGTCGAGGATCGTCCTCAACTCCTTCCAAAGAGCAGGTGAGGGAAGCGGGAGCACCCCCCAGGATCGCCACCACGCTGTCGGTCCCGAAAGTGGGCGCACACTCGGAAGCGTCGAGCACACCCAGCCGTCCACTGGTTCCGGCGCCCAAATAAACCAGCCGTCCGCCGTTCCTGATGGATTCGACTGCCAGGTCGACGGCGCGCGCAATCTGTGGGAGAGTCTTGCGAACCGCCGGCGCCACGCGATGATCCTCGCGATTAATGATGCGCAGGATTTCCTGTGTGGACTTGGTATCCAAGGAAGATGAGGCAGGATTCGTTCGCTCCGTTATGCGTTCACGCGGTTTAGGTTTCATCGGATGCAGTTTTGAAGCTGGGGTAAAGTCCTTTCGCCGAGCCACTAGCACCCACGGGTGGCGCATACATTGCTTTTGATGTATGCGCGCCATCCACCGACACAACCTCACAGCATTTGAGCCCACCCCCGGTTGCAGGTTTGGTTGAGCGCATATTGGTTGAGCGCATACATGAAAGGCAATGTATGCGCCACCCGTACTTTTGCCCTTTGCCTTTTGCGTTTTGCCTTTTGACTTTCTTTTGCAGTTCGGCGGCACAGCCGCACATACCGCTTGCACAACTTGGTTCAGGAGCCCTGCCCTTCCTTTCCCGAAAGCGTCTCCCACCCCCGCCGCGACAAATCCCAGTAGATGATATATCCGGAGATGGCGGCGATGGCCATGAACAGGAGCCCCGTGCCGGTGGAGCCCAACAACAGTTTGCCGATGGCGAACAGCACCATGTAAACCATCAAACAACCCAGTCCCCAATCCATCAAATTATACCAGCCATCCTGCGTGGGAGCGATTTCCGGCGCCAGCACGGCGATGTGCGTCCATCCGGCCACCCCCGGCCGCACGCGGCGGTAGAACTCCAGGAGTTTGGATTCCGGCTCCGCTTGCGTCAGAAGCGTGGTGGCCACCCACACCACGGTGGTGAGGATCACCGTCAAGACCAGGTTCTTCGCGAACTGATTCGGGTCGGAAGCCGGGAAGGGACTGGCGATCCGCAGTGCGATGGAGACCGTCGCCGCCGTAGCCATAGAAGAGATTTCCGACCAAGCGTTGATGCGCCACCAGTACCAGCGCAGCAGGTACACCGCTCCGGTGCCCGCGCCGATGTTGACCACCATGTCCCAACCGCCCGCGACCGTGTGCATGATGTAGGAAACTGCCGCGCTCACGACCATCAGCCCCATGGTCGAGATTTTGGAAGCGATGACGTAGTGCTCGTCAGAGCGGTTGCGCGCCAGGAAACGGCGATAGAAATCGTTCACCAGGTAGGACGACCCCCAGTTAAGCTGCGTGGCAATCGTGGACATGTAAGCGGCGGCAAAGGCGGCCAGCATCAGACCGCGAAAAGCTCCGGGTAAGTAATCCACCCAGACCCGAACGAAGCCGCCTTCGGCGTCGGCGCCCGGCAGACTCAGTTGGGGGTACAGGATGACGACCGTCAGCGCGGTGATGATCCAGGCCCAGGGCCGCAGGGCGTAATGGGCGATGTTAAACCACAGGGTGGCAAGCAAAGAGTTCTTTTCATCCTTGGCGCAGAAGATGCGCTGCGCCACGAAGCCGCCCCCGCCCGGTTCCGCTCCCGGATACCAGACCGACCACCAGTACACCCCGATGTAAACGAGGAAGGTCATAACCGGCATCCAGGGAGAATGCAAATCCGGAACGAACGACAGGATGGACCCGGAACCACCCACCGCCGCGCCCCGCGCCGCGTCCACAGCGGCGAGCTTCATCTTCAGTGCGCTCATGCCACCCACGGCACGCACCGCATAGAAGGCCAGAAGAATCAACATGCCCATCTTCAGAATG
>JBEKAD010000379.1:0-5684 GCA_050018435.1 Terriglobia bacterium | reverse complement strand
GCCGTTCGGCATGCCCCACCCCGACTGACGACGTGCGGTTACCGTTGGAGAGTCGGGCATGCGAAAAGCCCACGGTCACAACTGGTCGCCGCGGCGACACCGTGGTTATCCGCTATAGCATGCGCCGATTCGACTTGCGTGTTATAAGGGTCAGAAACCGGTCTTCCGGATATTATCCGGATCAATCTCATCATTGTTGGGGGCCTCTTGAAGCGGAGGACGGATGATATCTCGTCACTCATTCCGGCCGGTACTCGCACTCGTTCTCACGGTGGCCGTGTGGCTGGCGGCGATGTACGCGGTGAGGATCGTCCGTGTTCCGCCGGGGAGCTTTTTCCCGCCGTCGTTCGTGACGCATTCTTTGATGCTGGCTCTATCCGTCGCGGCGATGTGGGTGATCTCGAAGGGCCGGCTCGATCTCTATGGGTTTACCAGGGGAGCGTACAGGTTCAGCCCCCGCATCCTCGGGTGGGTTCTTCCGACGGCGGTGCTTTCCATCGTGTCGGAGGTTGTGTCACCGGGTCGGCAAGGCACGGGCGGACCCTTTGGATTCACGAAGCCCCAGATGCTCGTCTTCATCTGGGTCTACGCGAGCATCTGCGAGGAAACGCTGACTCGGGGCCTTCTCCAAACGCTGTTGAGTAGAGATGCCAAGGTGGGCGCTGCGGTCCCCCATAGGCTGAGCATGCCGGTTCTGGTGAGTGGGCTGTTCTTCGGTTTCATGCACATTGTGCTCATCAAGCGAATGGGGCCCGCAGCGGTCCCGGTGATTCTGCTGGCCGTGTTCCTCGGACTGGTCGCCGCGCGCTACCGCGAGAGAACGGGGAGTCTTCTTCCGGCGATCATCGTCCACGCGCTCTTCAACATCGGCGGCACGTTGCCGCTATGGGTGATTCAGTGGCTGCGCGGTTAGACCACTCGGCATCCGATGGAGCGAGGCGCCTAACCACCGGTTACAGCGACCGGTGCTGCGCGCCGCCGCTGAACCGGAGCGTTAGGACGGTGACCGGCGGCGAAAGGGGCTCTCCGTCGAGACCCGGGGGACTATGCGGACCGAGGCGTCGGCATAAAATTCCGGAGGTGGATTGGCGCACGCATGGGAAGCCGTTACACAGCAGGCGGTTGCTTTTTAGCGTCTCCGATTTCCCGAAGGGACTCTCTTCCGGCGAGGGTTTGGCGCGGGCATGTAGCGAGTCCCGCGAAGCGGGATAACGTGAGTAGCCGAAGGCCTCTTGTGGTCCGGCTCTGCGGGATGAAACCTACGGAAACGGAAGGCGACAGATATTTCCGGCCCTGGAGGGGCCGAACCCTCGTAGGTTCAATCCGTCGGCTGACGGATTGGGGAGGCGGATGGGCTTGGCTGTCCGCAGGTTAAAACCTGCGGCTACTCACGGGTGGCCCCTGCCGGGGCCTGCGCCGGTCCCATCAATCCTCCATTTCGAAACCCGTTTCTGCCGATCATGGGCAGCCGAAGGGCGGTCAATGCTCAGAGTTTGTGACTTTTTTGATTTGTAGGCCATTTTCGGGTGCTTAAGTCTTT
The DNA here is from genome assembly GCA_050018435.1 of Terriglobia bacterium. Taxonomy (GTDB): domain Bacteria; phylum Acidobacteriota; class Terriglobia; order UBA7540; family UBA7540; genus Bog-366. Next base: position 4,144 of record JBEKAD010000379.1, on the reverse strand, counting down.
TGTTTTCAATCCCGACTTGCGCGCGAATTTAAAAAAGTCACAAACTCTCAGGATGACAGCGCGGAAGAGTTTTTCCGCAGCCTGTGAAGCCCCGCCCTTCCAAACCCGTGGTGGGAAATTCGGGCTGGGTTGGTTCCGATTCCCCAATGAAAATCCCCTGTGCGCCGCCCTTTGCGCTTTTTCACACCATGGGGGACATGATGACTGTTATTTTACCCATTGATGGCAGGCCAAATTCGTACCCTCTTCTCCCGGCCTGGATTCTCTTCAATTCACTAAGTGATTTAATTTCAATGCATATTCAGCTTGCAGTGGTAACTTCGGCAATTGGGACTGTTTGGCACACCGGTTGCCCTAAGGACGGGTGCGAGGGACTTCGGGTCCTAGGAACCCGTCAAATGACGGGTTGGGGGTTGGGGATAACGGAAATCGGACGAACCGGGATCTCCAGCCCCCATAACAAATGCAGGCACGGTTATCAGGCAAATCCTCAGCACACAATTCAGGAAGTTTAGAGGCGAGTGATGTTGGACATCACACAGCTCAACGGTTCTCTGTCGATGCAGGCCGCCACCGGAACCCGCAAGCCCGGGCCTCAGTTGGAAGTCATTTCGCCTGCTGATTCACCTCTGCCCCTCGCCGTGACGAATCGCAAGCCCATGGTGACGTGGCGGGTGACCCGCTCCTGCAACCTGAATTGTTTGAACTGCCTCTCCGACTCGCGACCGCGCCGCTATGGGTCGGAGCTTACCACCCCCGAAGGCATGGCGTTGATCAGTGACTTGGCGGCGTTCGAAGTACCCCGGTTGCGGTTCGCGGGCGGCGAGCCGCTGATGCGGGCGGACCTGCTGGAATTGGTGGCCTACACGCATGAGCGGGGAATCCAACCATCGCTTTTTACCAGGGGCACACCCCTCACTGGGCCAACTACGTTCTCGGTAATGTGCGGGAGAAACCCTTCAGTGAAATCTGGAAAAAATCCTCGGATCCCCTTTGCGGGATCGCCTTCCTTTGTTGAAGGGACGATGCGCGAATTGTCGCTGGAAACAAGCCTGTGGGGGAAGCTTACGGGTGCGCGCGGAAGAATTTTTGGGTGACCCTGGGATGTCGGATCCCGCGTGTTACTTAACGGATAAAGAAATTAGCCAGGAAGTAACAGAGCCAGTCGAGGCAATGGAAGACGACGTGCTCTTACCGGAACAGGCTGCGTAAGACAGCCAGGTTTAGGTTCGGGGTCGTGATCTTCTGATGAAAACTGCGACACACAAACCGCTACTCATTTTTTGGGAGGTGACCAAGGGGTGTAACCTGCGTTGCATTCATTGTCGCGCCACTGCTACGGAACTCTCATCACCGAATGACCTGCCTACGACCAAAGCCCTGAACATAATAAAGCAAGTCTCTCAGTTATCCTTACCCATCATCGTTCTCAGCGGTGGCGAACCTCTTTTTCGGGACGACATTTTTGAACTGGCCAGCTACGCGCGCGATTGCGGGTTGCGCGTAGCCTTGGCGACCAATGGAACACTGGTGGACAAGGAAGTTGCCCGCAAGATCGTGGAGGCCGGCGTGCGCCGCGTCGCCATCAGTTTAGACGGAGCGGACGCCGCTACCCATGATGCCTTTCGAGGTATCCCGGGAGCATTTGATATGGCCCTGCGCGGCTTGCGGAATTTGAAAGACCTTGGCATGTCCGTGCAAGTCAACATGACCATCGCGCGCCATAACGCCCACCAACTTCCCGACGTGCTGGAATTGGCGCGCCAGCTCGGCGCCGACGCCCTCCATACCTTTCTCTTGGTTCCGGTGGGTTGCGGCGTGGATATTGCCGAAGAGCAGATGGTCCCCGCCGACGAATACGAAAAGATTTTGAATTGGTTTTACGACCGCGCGCAGGAAGGCGGCATCGAGCTGAAAGCTACTTGCGCGCCTCACTACTTCCGCGTCGTGCGCCAACGCCGCGCGGCAGAGCGCCGCGCCGCAGATGGTAGGGGCACGCCATGGCGTGCCCCTACAACCGGCCATGGGCAGGAGATCAGTCCCACGGAAATGACCATGCCCGGCTCGACGGGAATCGACCTTCACCCGCACGCCCGGCCTGCCGGTGCGGGCCACCCTGATAGCATGCAGGCAATGACCAAAGGTTGCTTGGCGGGCACGGGCGTCGCGTTCATTTCCTATCAGGGTGAAGTTTATCCCTGCGGCTACCTGCCGGTTCTGGCCGGCAATCTCCATCAGCAGAGTTGGGCGGAGATTTGGGAGAAGGCCCCGGTGTTTCTCGAGCTCCGCGACACCGGCAACTTGAAAGGCAAGTGCGGTTACTGCGAGTTCCGGAACATTTGCATGGGCTGCCGCGCCCGGGCGTTCGCCGCTACGGGAGACTTTCTGGACGAAGAGCCTTTCTGCGTTTATCAACCGCGCACCGTGGAAGCGGTTCGCAGCAAGGAGGAGGATAGCCATGCTTCCATTCACTGATCTGGTGCGCGGCGGAGAAGCGGTGCGGGACATCAAACAGAAATTTCCCGAAACCGCGCCGGTCTTTGAGCAGTTCGGGCTGCGGCCTTCCTGTGACGACTGCTCGATTGAAATGGCGGCCCGCAAAGTCGGCGCTTCCTTCGAGGACCTGCTCGTCGAAGTTAACAAAGCCATTTACAAAAGCCGGGGAGTGACAGCCCGGGCGTCTTGAGGCTCGACTCCATGGCCAGCGCCACTCCGGGTCCATCGGCTGGGGGTCAGCGAGTTGCTCTATGCCATCGTCTTCGGGATGTTTTTCATCGCCGGCTATCACCACCCGATGGGGTAGCGATATCTTTATCTATGCGCGAAAATGCCAGCGCGGACAACCCCTGTTCTCACAAGAAAGCCCCGTTGGGCGTGGGGCCGATGTTTCCCAGTTTCAGTGAGCAGGGTGTCGCCGACGATTGCTTGGGGCGCGTCATCGAGGTGGCTCGCCTGGCGCCCTCGGAATGGAACCTGCAAACCTGGCGCTGGATCGTGGTGCGCGGCGATGCCGCCAAGAAATATCTCGAGGCGGCCAGTTACATCAAGGTTCCCCTCAGTTCTGCACCCGTCATTCTGATTTGCTTGGCGGATACCCTACCCCAAGCCGGGAGTGGCGGAAAACGAACTTGGGGTCGGATTACAGCAACGCACGGGCAGGATGCCCACGCCACAGCGGGCGAGACGCCGATTCATCGGGGCAGGCTGCCCGCGCTACGTCTGAGGGATCTCGGCTTCCACTCTTATGTCGCACGCCTGAGGTTATAGGGAGAACCATAGTCCACTCGCCATTCGCGTCGCCCCCTGCGAGGCACCCCCCCTCACCCTGCGGTGTTTTTCACCATCAACGACTTCGGAGGGAACCGGTCGAGGCTAACCGCTACTGCCCCTCATGAAGCCAGCGAAGATCCTCTGCGCCAGGATGCTCGAGCAGTCGCCACAGAGCGGTGTCACCCTCACGCCGCGCTAATTGCCGGACCCGCTCAAGGGCTTGGGCGTAGGCGGCTTTCATTTCGGCTTCCGACCGCGGCTTGGAGATGGCCTCATCCAGTTCCCTCGCGGTCTTTAGTGCGGTGGCCGGCGCTTCGATTCTTTCTCCCGTCAAGTAGAGCACCCATCCTTCTTCAAACCACCTTGGTACGCCTTTCGCACGGAGCCGATGCACCACGAGATGGGTCAACTCATGCCGCAAGGTTTGGCTCAGGATTCGTTTTCGCGCCAGCAGCTCGAGCGGTTGCAGGGCAATGGACTGGCCGTCGCTCGAGGCCGCCATCCACCCGGGTTGTCCCGTAGCGCGGATGAATTCTCCCGCCGCGGCCCAAGTTTCGACGCGCACGCGCGGCGGCAGAATCTCCGCATGCGCGCCCAGTTCCTTTCGCCATTGTTCCAACGTATCGAGCGTTTGCTTCACCCAGGGTTCCTGGGAGGCCGGGTAAACGAGCTCGAAGTGTTCGCTTGACGCAATGGGGTCAGGATCATCCGAGGGTTGCAAAGCAATCTCCGTCCCCGGGAAATACGTGCTGAGAATTTGCTCGGTCGAAGATCCCATCCGCGCCATCTGCTCGGCGCCCGCCTGGCAAAGTCCCACACCATGGCCGAGTCCGTGCCCGGAGAATACCCAGGAATCGCCTTGGCGCTCGATTGT
>JBEKAD010000378.1:0-5732 GCA_050018435.1 Terriglobia bacterium | reverse complement strand
CCGCCCTCAACCTCCGCTGTTCCAGGGCGGAAAAATCGCGCTTTCCCGAAGATTTCGTTTTCATGCACGCAGCGTAACACAGGATATGGCATTTGTCACTCTATTTTGCAGAAATCAGTAGGAGCAAGAAAACGGTTCCTGGAACATGTGAAGAAATTGAATTTGGACCCGTTATCAACTGTGTAAAGTATTGAAAATGCGTAATGCTGAAATCCGTAAAACCAATTTTTTCATATGTTCCTGACACCGTTTCCCCCCGTTTTCCCTCGGGCGTTGTTACAGGCCCCTAATTCCCAATCCCCAGTGGGAGGCGGCGGAAGCTATGATGTCGGTAAATTGGAAAGGTGCCTGTCCCCCTTTCCCTTTCTCTTCAATGCGGAACATCTCCAAAGTGCTTTGTAAGAATGTCCCAACATCCAAAATCTGTACGCGTACTTCCATCTGGAGTTGCAACGCCTGCCATTACCTGCACGTACCCATTAGAATCAATGATCGCGGCGGGGGCAATAAATCTGTGATTGGGCTTCCAGCCTGGATGCACCTTTCTAGGGCTTGCTTTCGGGGGTTCTGTGGCTAGAGGGGTCTCGGCGAACTCTGCGTCCTCACGTCTGAATACTACGGGGTCCAATCCAGGATTTCTTTGAATCCACCGAACCCCATGCTCGATTGAAATCCTGGTGCGCAGTACACCGTTGACCCGCGTTACCTCCCATTTCTCTGCCAAAACTCCTTCACGACAGGTAATGTTCACGGTGTAGTGCTGGCGGTTGGGATCAAGTGGAATCCACTGAAAATTGCCGATGCTTCCTTCTGGTCCGGCTTCACCGATATTGATATGTTTTTGCGATTCACCAGCTATCTCCGCAGGCGGAAAGGGGGTATTGGGATGTTTCACCAACCACTCGTGCGCTATATTTCTTCGATCATCGTCGAAGAACTCGACTTTGCAGTTATATGCTGTGCTGGGGCCATAATGCAGAAGCAGCATTATCCATGTGGATGAATCGTTGTCCCCCAACGGCGCTCCGAATACAAACACAAAACTGGGAGTCACTTGGCGGCTAATTGTCGTCCGGGGGTTTTCCCCGGCCTGCCGCAACTTGCTCTGCGAGGCCTTGGCGATTGGGTGATTTAGAATGGCCGCGATCTCTTCTATGACACAAACTATGCCCTTTTTGGTACTGACTGCTTTCTTATCAGAGAGGGGCGGAGAATACGCGACCACGTCGGCGTGAGCTACACCATGCCAAACAGGAAGGATAACTTCCTCGCCTTCTCCCTCGATAGCGGCCAGCCCATTCAGTTCCTGATTTGGCCAATGCTTCGCGAAGAAGTGCTTGCTAAGGATAACGACACCATATCGTGACTCTGCGAGTCCTCGATCAATTGATCTCCGGAGACTGTCCCCGAGTTTGAGCGAGAACTCATCAAACCACACTTCGTAGCCCATCTTCCTTAATGTTTCCGCAAGCGGTCTGGCAATTTCTTCCTTATCTTCGCTTGCGTAACTGATAAAGACGTCCCATCGTTTCTTTTTGTCTCTGTCTCTATGTGGGTTCGCAGGTAGCACTGGCGTTGTTTCAGATGGGGATCGAACATGGGATGGCGATTCTTCAAATTTGCCTTCAAGGTATCGTAGCCCTTTAGCGGTTAGGAGCGTGGGGATATACTCTCGCCCGGGAGATTGCATATTGGTTACGTCCGCCACTTCAATAAGCCCCTCGTCCCACAACCGTACCGTAGTTTCCTGGTCCGGCTTGTGCCCTTGCTGGATTGCCTGCAGCAATTCTCTGATATCCATCAGATCAATTCCCTCGCGGCTCCCGTATCCAGTGCCAAGACCACCCCTACCAGAACAGGGCTATTGTGCGCCGATTCGTGCCTATGGGCAAGCCGGTCTTAATTCCTGATGAGGCAACTACGAGGTGGAAAAGGTGAATCGGGAAAGGTGTCAAACCATTTTATTATCTGGAAAACACGATACGGAACCGCAGGCGCCCGAGAAATGGTTCCTGACACCATTCCCTCCACGACACCATTCCCTCCATTCCCCTCTAACAGGTGTGATATTTCATTTTGTAGTATCCTCAACCAATTCCGAACTGTATGACGCAGGTGTCCCGGCCGGGACCATCGTCTTCTTCGGTGCGGGCGTAAGGAAATATTCAGCTTCTCCCAACACGGCGTACAAACGCTTGCCACCCTTGAACTGCTCAGGAGGAGCGTGAAAGCCATAGCCGGGCAAACCGTAGCTCACATCTCGGCGACGGTATGAGCGTTTGCCAGAGCAATCAATCAAGTAAGTATGCGCTCTTAATGGCAAGTCGATAGAGCCGATGGATTGGCCATTCAACCTCACACCAGTGTTGTCCGGTAGCTGTGCGGCGGGAGCACGGATTTCATTTGCTTGGTTCTCTGCCACGGTGACTGTCCACTGGCCGTATGCGAGTTCGCTTCTTGGACAGTTGCGATTGTCCAAGAGCAAGATCACGGTTGGCGGATCTTCCGGCGACACTGAGTACTCGCCTGGCCGAAGGTAGAGATTTGCATTCAATCTGACGGGACGTGCTACCCACCCATCAGGTGTCAGCATTTGCAGGCTAAGCGACGGATTGTCCGTTGGGACAACTGGGACATCATGTGGACCTCGGGCATACTGTTTCATTAGCCGATCCATGAGGGCCTTCTGCTTAGCTGTGAGCGTTCCCGGCTCAGCTCGTCCGGTCCAGTCGACCTTGGCTACCTCCTGTTCCTTGATGAGCAGACGCAGTGGTGCATCACAAGAGGGGTACTCTCGATAGATCCAAACCTTCGAGTCCACTGATTGACAACCGGAAACCAAGACCAGTCCCGCAATCGCGAGTAGCTGGAACCAGTAGCGATGCATGGGGCTGCCTCCGTATGACCCGAAACGCTCTTTGTATCAGACTAGCTAACCCGAGCTTCCCGCCCCCAGCAGGTTGAAGGCGGTTTGCTTCTACGTTAGGATTTCTTCCACCCCGTGTTTAGAGCGGGTTTCAGCTGCCAAAGCAGAAACGGTGTCAGAGAAACGGTGTCACCTTTCTCCTCCCCGGGGTTTAGGTGCTGCTACTTGGGTGGCGGGTCGACCCTACCGAGAGCCTCGTCGGTGGCCAGCTCGAGTTCAGCCGTTTCCTCTTCGGTCAAGTCCCGGATTTTTTTCTGGAGAGCCGACTTGGGAATTGCACGTAACCGATTAGCGATCCTCTGCATCGAGGTTCGCCGCCCAGCCCTCCAGGCCCTGCTCGGCGAGAACCGCTTCATCGGCCGCGGGGCTCTGCGCCAGACGGGACAGGTCCCATCGCTTCGGATCCGGCTGCCGAATCACGATCAGATGGACACGCTCTCCCGGACGAAGCGTCAACGGCGTGCTCGGCTTGAGCATGCCCTTCTCGTATTCAGCCTCTACGACCCGTGATCCCATGGCGCCAGTATATCTGGTGTGCGAGGCGTAAACAACCTGTCATGGGTTTTTTCCGAGCGGTTAGCGCACGGGTATCCATCAGTGGGCAGGTGAGCCCCAAAGGGGCGACCTAACAAAGCCCAGGCCAACGAAGCTGTGAAAAAATTGAAACAGGTTTTTCTGCCCCTCCCGTTTTGAGTCACTTACGAATGGAAAAAATCGATTTTTCCAATTTTTTCACAGCTTCATTAGCCGTGGGCCTCTTTTGGTCCGGCGCAGCGGGATGAAACCCACGGAAACGACGTGCCCTGACGATTCGCCAACCCCGAAGGGGTTGAATTTGGTTGGGGGCCGAGTCCGATTGTAGCGCGGCAGCGCAGCGCACCTCCGGAATAAGATCCCCGGCGAGCTGGGTAGCGCGTCAGCGGCGATAGGCGTATACTGGTTCTGTGGTTTTCAGATGGGATGCGAGGAAAGCCGCGGCCAATCGAAAGAAGCACGGTATCGACTTCCAAGAAGCTGCGACAGTGCTGGACGACACGCTCTCGACCACATTTCCCGACACCGACCATTCCACCTTTGAGTCACGGTTCCTGACCATTGGCGTGTCCAACCGCCAACGTCTCCTGGTGGTGGCGCACAGCGAGGAGGGCGAAAGGGTTCGGATCATTAGCGCCAGACGAGCCACACGCCACGAACGAAGGTTCTATGAAGAAGGATAAGCGAAAATCGACCGACGACATGCGCCCGGAATACAATTTTGCTTCGATGAAGGGGGGCGTTCGGGGCAAATATGCCAAGCGGTATCGCGCCGGCACCAACCTCATATTGCTCGACCCCGAACTGGCGGAGGCCTTCCCCACAGACGCCGCCGTCAACCGTGCCCTGCGCGCCGTCTTAAAGATGACGGAGACCGTGCGGTTGGCGACAAAGCAAGCGTAGCGCCCCGATGCATCGGGGCGGTTCGTTCCCTATTGACAACTAAAAGCTGCGGACCTACAAAACAGGTTCGCGCTACACTCGCTACCCCCACGCAACAAAAGACGAATTGAAAGTTTCGGAGGATGCCGTTAAAATAAAAGTTCGCTCTGAAGGCAAACAAGGAGTCTTATGAAGGACAAGATTCACCCGAACTATCATGAGGTCAATGTGGTCTGCGCGTGTGGTAACGCTTTCAAGACGCGCTCGACTTACAAGAGCGACCTCCTGCACCTGGAAATTTGTTCCAAGTGCCATCCTTTCTTTACGGGCAAGCAGAAGCTCATCGATACCGGTGGCCGCGTGGAGCGGTTCCAGCGGAAGTACGCCGGATTCAAGAAAGCGACGCCTGCCGGCACGAAGGCTGCCTCCAGCTCGTAGCCGAGCGCGGGCAGGGCGCGAGCGCGAAGAAGTAGCGCCGGGCTTTAGCCCGGCATGGGCCGCCCTAAAGGGCGGCGCTACAGGCAAACGGACTTTCCAAGAGCAGCAATCGACGCAGGGCTTTGTACAAATTAGCTTAACGGGAGCCGGATGGGTACAATTCCACCCCTCGATTCCTACATCTACAAACCCAAAGTTTACCTGGTGGGACGCCAGCACGTCGCCGACGACGAGTTGGCGCGCTTCCTGGCGGATGAGGGAATGGTGTTCTCGACCGACGCCCCTGCGGCCGGCGAGGTCCTGGCGGAAATCGCCGGGCGCGTTTGCTACATGTCGTTTGGCAAGGGAAGGAAAAGCAATCGCGAGTACCTGGACAACATCCTCACCTCCAAGCACGGCAGTGTACTGGAGCACGCCGTGTGGTGCGTATTGATCACCGGCGTCAGTCGCGCCCTTACGCACGAACTGGTGCGTCACCGCGCGGGCTTTGGTTATTCGCAGCTTTCCCAACGCTATGTGGATGAGAGCGACGCTCGTTACGTGGTGCCGCCGCTCTACCAGGAAAATCCCGAGCTGCGGGAAAAATGGCAGCAGGCCATTGAATCTCTGCGCAAGGCGTACGCCGAACTCGCTGACGCCACCGTGCAATACGTGCAGCAGAAGCATCCGGAGATGGCTCCCCGCGACCGGCGCAAGTGGGCGCGCCAAGCCGCCCGCTCCATTCTTCCCAATGCCACCGAAACCAAGATTTTCGTGACCGGAAATTCCCGCTCTTGGAGGCATTTCCTCGAACTGCGCGGCAGCATCCACGCCGATACGGAAATCCGCTTACTGGCGGTGGAGGTCTACCGCGTCTTCAAGAAAGAATCCCCGAATATCTTCCAGGATATCGAGCTTGTGGATGAGCCTGATGGCATGCCCTCCGTCCACGTCATTCACTCCCAGGTCTAAC
>JBEKAD010000377.1:0-6721 GCA_050018435.1 Terriglobia bacterium | reverse complement strand
GCTGCTCATTTTCGGGCCAGGACCGTCGCGCCTTGCTCCTGCGGCGACGCCATCCGGACAAGGCCTTGCGGGCGCCACCCTGATCAAGCAGGTCCCCTACGTGCCGACTCCGCAGGACGTCGTCGACAAAATGCTGGAGCTGGCCAAGGTCACCTCTGACGATGTGGTTTATGATCTGGGATCGGGCGACGGGCGCATCGTAATTACCGCAGCCCAGAAATTTGGCGCGCACGCTGTGGGAGTAGAAATCAATCCTGATCTCTATCGTCAGTCAAGCAGCCGCATCAAGGAACTGGGCTTGGACGACCGCGCGCACATTATGTGCGAGGATATGTTTGAGGTAAGCGTGCATCGGGCCACGGTGGTGACGCTATACCTGTTGACTTCATTCAACGAAAAACTTCGGCCCAAGCTGGACAGAGAGCTCCGTCCCGGGGCCCGGATTGTCTGTCATGATTTTCACATTCCCGGATGGGATGCCGAAAAGATTGTCGACGTGACTTCCAAGAACGGAATCCCCCACAAGATCTATCTTTACGTTCACCCATAATTTCCTTCGCGGCGCGGGAAAAATCAATTTGGGTCGAAAAGGACCCCTCACCCGCCCCCTTCCGCCGGGTACCCTCGCCCCAAGGGAGAGGGATAGAAACTAGCGGTGCACGGATTACCGATTCGCTGCGGTGTGAGGGGGGGGACCTTGTGCGGCAGGTAATTGATTCTGACTTTGATGTACGGGTATCGGCCGGACTCCCTGCACGCTCCCACCCATGCTCAGCGGGCTACGACGGGCACGCAACGCAGATTGGAGAGAAATCCCTTTTCCAAGATAGGAGGGGCGCCATGTGTGTCCAGGTCGAACTGAACCGTAACCGGCTTTCCGTTGGGTGCGGTCACAGGACGATCGCCTCCCAAGACCCACTCAAGGGTGGAGATATTTCCGTTTTGTTGAAGCAAGGTGGCGTCATCAAAGAAGTGGAAGACTGCACGGTGGCGTCAGCAAAGAAGTGGAAGACCCCCCACCTGCCGTCATAGCTGGGGAATCCTAACGGGGCGCCATCCGGGATCTTCACGGTCAGCCTTACTCCCTGTCCGGAAGTTCCCGGCCATTTCAAAGGGGTGAACTGCGCGGTGCCGCCGCTGAAGCTTAAAACTTGCCCGTCGATGGTCAGGTCGAGGCTGCTGACATTCTCCGTCGGGCGGGGACGGAGCGCATAGTGGAATTGCGGTTGTCCCCCGGCGGCCGGATAAAGCGCTTGCTGCACGCCTATGGCGCGGTTGAAAAACTTCAGGAACGCCGGGTTCACCCTTTGCCGGGCGGCAGGATTGGGTGCGTAGACTGTGCCTTGGGTGAGGAGAAGATTCTTCAGCGCCGAGGCATAGAACTGGGAAAGCACGCCCTTGGCGGGCGCGAATACCCTGGCGAGTTCCTGCAAAGAAACTTCCCTGGAGGCCTGGGGGCGGAAGGGGAATTGGGATTCGAGTGTGCTCATCTGCGCGCACAATCCCTCGGCACTGACCGGGCCCGGGCGCAGGAGCCCTGCGACGGTGTTGATGGGAGCCAGCAGCAGGTCCTTCACCGTCTGGTCGGAGTGGGCCTGCGGGTCAGACGGGAACCCTTCGGCTATTTCCTTGACGGCCTGTTCCGCATGGGTGACATCGCTCATGCACCGGGCTTTGGCGGAATCTTTTTGATCGGAGGGGGTGTTGTCGGCGCGGTCCACACAAGCCCGAAGATCACTCAGACTCTTGAAGTAAGCGGCGGTGGGCGGGCCCACAGACTGCTCCTGGCAGTCGTGCGGCGCCACAGACTGGACAGCTTGAAATGCCTTGGCCACATCCGGTTGATCGATGGCCGTGTTCTGGGCGGCAACACAAAACAAGGCAAGAAGTGGGGACTGGTCGCCGGAAAGTTTCTGAAGTTCTTGGGAGGCGCTGCCCAGGCTGACGGGATGAATTACCGTCGCGTCGCGCAAGAAGGAGCGCCATCGCGCGATGTAATCCCGTTGATAGGTCCGACGCAAATCATCGGCGCGTTCTGCCAAGTCGGTGGGGGAGGGATTTTCTTCCCCCAGTACCCATGACTCCGCAGTGAAATACTTCGAGGGATTCTCCAAGGCGCCTTGCATGAAGGTCCAGCCGCCTTGGGTGAAGGCGCCGCTCACGGCGGTTTGATCGGCAACGGCCTCCGCGGCGCCGGGAAACTTACGATTGAAATCGAGGGGAGGGTTGGCTTTTTCCGCCTCCGCGAGGATCAAGCGGTAAACCCGCTCTACCCCGGAAAACTGTGCCAAGTAATGGCGCGCGCGCGCTACGACCTGGGTATCATTCTCAGAAGGGAAGGGATTCCCGATTTTCAATTCGCTGGCGTAGAAATCGAACTGCCTTTGCGCTAATTGCATCCGTGCTTGACTGATATCCCGGCCTGCCGCCCAGGCGCGCAGGAGGATGGGTGAAAGAAACTCGCGATCGCTCTTCGCGGAATCCGACGTGGTCAGCAGATAGGCCTTTAAGGCATCAAACGCCGGATCATAGCGATCGTTGGGTCCCGTAGATGCGGGAAGCGAGGAAAGGGTTTGCAGCAGAGCCGCTTGCGCCTGCGTGAAAAACATTTCCTGGAAATGCTGGAAGTAAATATTCCGGAGTTCGGGAAGAAGGGAATTGCCCACGTACAGCCCCCAGCGCATGCTGAGGGGCGGGCCTTCGCGCTGATAATTCGCCAGAGTTTCGACGGAGTGGCGGAGCGTTTCCAACTTATTCAGCCCGTCAAGAGTGGGCAGTTGCCGACCGGTCACGTGAACATCGGAAATATCCTGCGCGGCCTCGATGACCTGAATTTCCAGGCGCTTGTTGCGAAGGGACGAGACGGTGAAGCCGACAATCAGCACCAGGAAAATTCCCATGGCAGCGGCCAGGAGAAATCTCTTGCCCAGACCGATTCTTGTGCTGAACGTGCTGGTGGTGAGGGCGGTGGTGTCTTTGAAGAGTACTTCCTTGAAAAGTTGAGGAAGAAAGACCCACTGCGGGATTCTGCGAGTTTCAACGGACTCGGGAGCACCGACGAGCTTTGCGGCCGCAGCCTTCGCCTTCTTGATGTCAAGCATTCGGGTGGCCCTTAAATCGCCGAGTGCGGCCGCGTCCGGCGCGAGTGCTTCCTCTAAGGCCGGAGCCGGAGGCGGCGCGCTGACCACAATGGGTCTTACTCCCGTGAAGTAGAACCCGCGAAGAAAGGGAGTGGTGCGCGACGGTCCGGGCCGGCAAATATCCACCAGCAGCGGAACCAAGATCGATCGCAGCTTTTTGAATTCACGCGGAAATTCATAGATGGGGGGCGCCGGGGCGGTATCGGGTTTGCGCGCCAGCAAGGTCAGCCGCCAGTCCGCCAAAGCTTGGAAGAGATTATCGAAGGCGGCCGAAACCGTTGTGGTTTCCAGTTCCGCGTAGGACTCGGCGGCATAAGCGGCCACGGGGAGCGCTGCGCCGAAGACGCGCGACGCCTCGTCGTTGCTCAAGGGCGCCACGTAGTCCTGAAAGAACTGAAGGCGATCAGCCCGCGTAAAAAGCACATAGACAGGAAGGTTGATGCCCAGCAACTGAGAAGTCTCGCGAAGGCGCGCGCGCCATTGGTGGATCCTCGTGCCCAGGGTTTCGGCGACCCCTGGGGTCAGGAATTTTTCGCAGTCGATGCAGAGCAGCGCCAGGCGAGGGAGGGCAGCGCTTTTTCCCAGCAACTGGGTACAGCCGGGCGCAAGCTTCTTCACCAGATGGGCCCACCGCGGCGGTTCATGGAGCAAAGGGCCGCCGGCTTCCGCCACGATAAACGGGCGCGCGAACCACAGGTTCAAGGCGCGAGTGGGAATCGGAATGTTGTTCTGGACCGTGTGGCCTGCGAGCAGTTGGGGTTCAAGGCCGCCATGAAGGACGATGCTGGTTTTAGCGGAGCCGGCTTCACCCAGCACAAGAACTCCCGGTAAATCGCAAAACGCCGCCTTGCCGGGTTGCAGAGCGCGCAGGCGCACCTGGGCTTTTCGTAGCAGGATGTCGATCTCATCGCTGCCCGCCGTCCCTTCTTCCGGCATTTGCGCCGTGCGGTCTTCATCGAGTCCTCTGAACCACCACACGGAGGTGATGGAAGCGGCCAAGCCGATCAGGACCAGGGCGCCGCGAAGGATCCAGAGATCATTCCCTTGCACGTTCAACCAGGGACCTGCAAGCCACGCCAGCACCAACCACACGATGAGAGCGATTGCGACAATCCAATATTTCCACGCAGTGTTCACGGCCACTTCCTAATGAGGGGCAAGCAGACCGATCGAGTGAAGGCCTGAGGCCCCGGACAGCAATGCGATTTTGAAACCGACAAAAAACAGGACGGCGAGAAATAAGGCTCCCAGCGTGCCGAGGATGAGCGCCCGCACCCAGGGATCATAAGGCGGTTGCAACACGGCATCCTGCGCAGGCGCCCCGTCGGGAGCCAGGCGGCGCGGTCCCCGAATGCGTTGTACCTTATCCGCAATCGCGGTTACGGTGGGACGAACGCCCATTTCTCCGCTCGTACTGTATCGTCCCCGGTACCCCAGTAGCAGGCAGAGGGCGAAGACTTCCAACACATCCGCATCCTCCGGGGAATCGCTGCGCGCCAGCAGCCGGTCAATACACTCGAAAAAGATCTCGCCCGATGTGTGCTCACCAAACAACTCTTCCTGCACCGGCATGCGGAGCCAATCCGCGAAGTTGGGGTCATGCGCGTTCTCGACCGATTCGTCGAGGAAGGCCACTACCGCGAAAGTGGCCAGGCGCGCGTCTTCGGGCGTGTGTCCCTTGCGGGTGGCCTCGGCTTCCGCAGCAGCAAGGGCCGCCTTCATCGAGCTGCGAAAAGCCCCCGCGTCCATCACCGCTTGACGATTCGCGCGCAGGCGGCTTATGACAGTCAGAATTTCCTGATAAAGGAGCGCAAGGTTTTCCCTCCGGGGTAGCTGCCGCCATTCGGCGCTGGGTGCGCCCGCAATTTTAGTCTGGTCTCCGCTCATCCCTGACCTCTTGCCTCTCCGGGACTCCGCCGCACGACATCCGGCCGGGGATAATACCCCAAATCTCTATCCCTGCGCGATCCTCCCTAAGCCCGTTTTCCTTGCAAGGCCTCTTGGCAAGGCCTCGGCGCGCCGATGGCGATGAAACGGGTTTCGACGCACAGCCCTTCCTTATTATATCGAAAATTGGGGCACGGGCAGGGCATACCCGCTCAATCCTGCGCATCCAGTTCGCCAACACTTTGAGCCGGACAAACTCCTTCGGGTTGCACCTTTTGCAGAGCCCCTTCGGCGCCATGTTTCCATCCTGTGAGCTTGTGCGGCGAGAGGCGAAACCGTCCGGGTTTGCGCTCGCCGTAAGCTCCGAGGGCTGCTTACCGGCGTTCCACAGGGCACATGTTACAACATCTTTGGTTCAAGCAACAAAGATTTGCGAAGGCGGGTGCTGTCCTAATTTGAACGTAGCGCCGCCATCTTGGCGGCTCAATGCCGGCTGGAAGCCGGCGCTACATCTGAAATTAGGACAGCACCCGAAGGCGGTTCGGGGAAGAAAAAATGCCGCCGGTCAGTATGAGGCGTGCGAATACCTGGGTGCATGATGAGGCTCGCGGCGCTGGGGGGTGCGCGACATTAAAGTGGAAGTCGAGGTCCCTCCGACGTAGCGCGGGCGTCTCGCCCGCCGTGGCGCGGGCATCTTGCCCGTGCCTTGCTGTAATCTGACCCCAGGTTCGTTTCCCGCCACTCCAGGCCCAGGGTTTTGTTGTAGGGCGGGAGCGGGACGCTCCCGCCACAGCGGGCGAGACCCCTGATTGGATAACGGCATCGGCTCCAATCCGGTAGACTTGGAAGTGCTCTAAACGACCAAGGCGAGCCGGGAAAGGAGCCGAAGCCATGCAGCATTTTATCGGATGTGACGTCCATACGCGCAACCAAGTGGTGGCCTGGATCGAGGAGGAGACGGGGGAGATTCGCAAGCGGCGGCTGGAGCATGAGGGCAAGGAAGTGAAAGAGTTTTACGCGCAGTTTCCGCGGGGGACGGTGGTGGGGATCGAAGCGACGTTTCCCGCGTACTGGTTCGAGCGGCTGATGGGAGAACTGGGGCACGAGCTGTGGGTGGGGGACGCCGCGCGCATTCGGGCAAGCGAGGTACGCTACCAGAAGACGGACCCGCGCGATGCCGAGGGCATTTTAGATCTGCTGCGCACCGGGCGGTTCCCGCGCATTTGGGTTCCCTCCCGGGCAGAGCGCGACCTGCGGCAGTGGCTGGTGCATCGGATGAAGCAGGTGCGGGCGCGCACGCAGGTGAAGAACCAGTTGCACGCCCTGGCCATCCGCCAGGGGGTGTGCCGGGGGCGCAAGCTGTGGAGCGCCAAGGGACGAGCGGAATTGGAGAGCCTCGCGCTGTTGCCCTGGGCGGCGCGGCGGCGCAAGGAGTTGCTGGAGTCGCTGGACCGCTTGGACGCGCAGGTGCGGGAGTTGGACCGGGCGGTGGAAGAAGCCGGCGGCGCGCGTCCGGAGGTGGCGCTGCTGCGCACGCATCCGGGCGTGGGGAGGGTGGTGGCGCTGGCCTTTGTGCTGACGGTGGGACCGATCGAGCGCTTCTCCAACCGTCGCAAGCGGGTGAGCTACTGGGGGCTGAATCCGCGCGAGAACTCCTCGGGTGGTCGGCAGCGCCTGGGCTCTATTAGTAAGCA
>JBEKAD010000376.1:0-5748 GCA_050018435.1 Terriglobia bacterium | reverse complement strand
GAACATTGGTGAGGCTCTTGTAGCTCTCCCCCAGGCCAGAATCGCAAGTCGGCCAACCTGGGCGGTGGTGTTCAGAAGGGTGGATACCCTATGGCGGAGCGGCGCGAGGATGAGAGCAGGTCAGACAGGGCGAGAGCCATCGAAGGGTTGCCGGTAGTACGAGCCCAGGTGGCGGGAATCGATCTGGGAAGCCAGCGACACTGGGTGTGCGCACCGGGGTTGGAGGGAAACGGTCGGGAGGTTGCCGATTTTGGCGCGACTACTGCGGAGTTGCAGCGCCTGGTGCAGTGGCTGAAAGCGCGCCAGGTAGAATCGGTGGCGATGGAGAGCACGGGAGTTTACTGGATCGCGCCCCAAGAGGTCTTGGAGGCCGGGGGCTTGGAGGTGTTGCTGGTGGACACGCGGCAGTTAGCGCGGGTGCCGGGGCGCAACAAGAAGACCGACCCCACCGACTGCGAGTGGATCCAACGGCTGCACAGTTGCGGGCTGCTGAGGGGGGCGTTTCGGCCGCCGGAACAGGTGAGCATGTTGCGCACCTTGGTGCGTGACAAGGCGAACCTGGTAGGGGAGGCCGGGGATTGGGTGCGGCGGATGCAGAAAAGCCTGGACCAGATGAATGTGCGCGTGCATCGCGCCGTCTCGGATCTGGACGGTGTAACGGGGTTGGCCATCGTGCGTGCCATCGTCGCCGGGGAGCGCGATGCCCGGAAACTGGCACAATTACGCGACCGACGCTGCCACCAGAGCGAAGCGGAGATTGCCGAGCAGTTGAGCGGGCACTGGCGGGAAGATCACTTGTTCAGCCTGCGGCAGAGTCTGAAGATGTATGAGGCGACGCAGGAGCGGATCACCGCCTATGAGCAAGAGATCCTGCGGAAATTGGGGGAACTGACGCCCGCGGAGCGCGCGGGACAAGCGGCCCCGGCGCTGAAGAATCCCCACAAGGCGAACGCCATCCGCAAGCGCGGAGAAGAACCGAGGCGGCAGGCTTGGTACCAGATGAGCGGAGTGGACGGCACGCAAATCGATGCGATTGGTGTAGGAACCATCGAAGTCGTGCTCAGTGAATACGGGCCGGACTTGAGCCGCTTTCCCACCGAGAAGCAGTTTACCTCGCACGCCACGCTCGCGCCGCATGTCCCGCGGAGCGGCGGCAAGGCATTGAAAAAAAAGAAGCGCTACAGTGCCAGCACGCGCGTGGCCGCGGCCTTACGCATGGCCGCCCTGGCGCTACGCCATAGCCCGACGGCTTTAGGCGCATACTACCGCAGCCTGGCGCGGCGCATCGGGGGAGACGTCGCGGTCTTCGCCACCGCCAGGAAATTGGCGACCTTAATCTACCGCCTGCTCCGCTGGGGGCAGCCGTACGTCGATGAAGGTGCGCAAGCCTTCGAAGAACGATACCGGCAGCAGCGCATCAGAAGCCTGACGGCCAGGGCCAAAGAACTCGGTTATCAACTGCTCCCGGCAACAACCTGATGCGTGTAGAAACAAAGAAGTCACAGGCCAGGAAGCGGGAGGCTGGCAGCTTTTCGTAGCGGTCGGCTTTAGAGGCTGCGGAAAAACTCCTCCGTGCTGTCACGTTCGCTGTCATCCTGAGCCTGTTCGCTTCGCTCAGGGCAAACTTCGCGAAGGACCCCCGGCAGCTCGCGGGAGTCGGTGAACAGAGCAAACTACCGGGGTTCTTCGCCCAAAATGCGGGCTCAGAATGACAGCGCCTACGAGTTTTTCCGCAACCTCTTCAGCCCCGCCCTTCCCAGCCCGTAGTGAGAAATCCAGGCTAAGCTCGCCGGGACTCGCAAAAGGCGCTCGCTGCCTACTGCCTACTGCTTACTGGGGGTTGAGATCTGCGGCGTCAGCGGGCCGCGGGGGATTTTGCAACGCGGATTGGAAATAGGGGAGCGTCTTGGCCAAGCCGTTTTCCAAGCTGACGCGTGGCTCCCATCCCAGTTTTTCCCGGGCGGCGGTGATATCCGGCTGGCGGCGCTGCGGGTCATCCTCGGGGAGGGGTTCAAAGACGATCGAACTCTCGCTCCGCGTGGCCCGGATGATCGCCTCCGCCAGTTGCAGGATGGAAACCTCCTCCGGGTTTCCCAAATTGATGGGTCCGGTCTGGTCCGACGTCAGCAGCCGGTAGAGTCCCTCGACAAGATCGCTGACATAACACAAGCTGCGGGTTTGGCTTCCCTTTCCGTACACGGTCAAGGGTTTGCCCTCGAGCGCCTGGACCATGAAATTGGGCAGGGCGCGCCCGTCCTCCAGGCGCATGCGTTCGCCGTAGGTGTTGAAGATCCGGACGATGCGCACCTTGACCCCGTGCTCACGGTAATAGGCCATGCTGATGGCCTCTGCGAACCGCTTGGCTTCGTCATAAACGCTGCGCGGACCGACCGGGTTGACGTGTCCCCAATACTTCTCGGGCTGCGGGCTGATCTCCGGGTCGCCGTAAATCTCCGAGGTCGAGGCCAACAGGAAGACGCTCCCGTGGGCTTTCGCCAACCCCAGAGCGTGGTAAGTTCCCAGCGCTCCGACCTTGAGGGTGTGAATCGGGTGTCGAGCGTAGTCCTTTGGACTAGCAGGCGAGGCAAAGTGCAAAAGGTAGCTTAGCGGGCGGGGAGGGAAGGGGGGGTGTCCCGGGGATTGGGCGAGCAGGGCGGGCAAGTCAATCGGCCGGGTCACGTCGTGAAGCAAGAAGCGGAAATGCGGATGGACGAAAAGGTGCTGGATATTCTCCTTCCGCCCGGTGATGAGATTGTCGAGGCAGACCACATCGTGGCCCTCCGCCAGAAGGCGGTCGCAGAGATGAGAGCCCAAAAAGCCCGCCCCGCCGGTCACCAAGGTCAGCGGCCGGAGATTCTCGCCGGGCAAGGAATTTGACATAAGGTGTACCTTTGTCTCCCGGCCTTGCGTGGTGCACACTCGCCAGTGGTTTTTCCCGGCTACGCCCGAAGGCCGACGGGGCTGGCCCCCTGCCGGCCCATGCAAACATACTCGAAGCCCGCTTTGCGGACGGCGTCAGGATCAAAAAGGTTTCTACCGTCCACCAAAACGGGCACTTCCATGAGGTCTCGCACTCGTAAGAGGTCTAACTGGCGGAATTCTTCCCACTCGGTAAGGAGAAGCAGGGCTTGCGCGCCGCGCGCCGCCTCATAGGCGGATGAGCAGTAGGTGATTTGTTCCATCGAGGGGGGAAACACTCGCTGGGTGTTCGGCATGGCTTGCGGATCGTACAGGCGCAGGATGCTTCCCTCGTCGAGCAAGGCTTGGATGATCTTGAGGCTGGCCGCTTCCCGGATGTCATCGGTGCCGGGTTTGAAAGCCAAACCGAGAATGCCGAGGGTTTTCCCCGGCAGAGTCCAGAGCGCCTGCCGGACCTTGCGAACAAAGATGTCCACGCGGCGTTGGTTGATGCCCTCCACTTCCTGAAGCAGGGAGAAATCCACCCCGTGCTCTTCCGCCAGGTAAATGAAGGCGCGGAGGTCTTTGGGGAAGCAGTAGCCGCCGTACCCGATTCCGGCGTCCAGAAACTGCGGTCCAATGCGGGAATCCAGGCCGATGCCCCGAGCCACCGCGCTGACGTCTGCTCCCACCTTCTCGCACAGGTCCGACACCATGTTGATGAAGGATATCTTTGTGGAAAGAAAGGCGTTGGCGGCGTGTTTGATTAATTCGGCGGTGCTGATGTCGGTCACCACAATAGGCCGTTGTAAGGGGCTGTAAAGGTTTGTCAATATCGCGCGCGCCCGCTCGGATTCCACCCCGCACACGATGCGGTCGGGATGGAAGAAATCCTCAAGGGCCTTGCCTTCGCGGAGGAATTCGGGATTGGACGCGACATCGAAATCCGCGGGCGCCGGGGAAGGCTGGCCCGAGGTGGACTCGCCCGCCGCCACGGGGGACTTCCCGAGGCTATAGCGCACAATCGTTCGCTTCAGCCACTGTGCCGTTATGGCCGGGACGGTGCTTTTTTCAACGATAAGTTTGTATCCGGTCAGATTGCGCGCCACCACCCGCGCCACAGCTTCCACCTGAGCGAGGTCAGCTTGGCCGCTCGCTTTTTGAGGAGTGCCGACGCAGATGAAGATGATGGAGGCGGATTGAACTGCGGTATCCACATCTTCGACGGGCTGAAATCTGCCGCTTTGGAGGTGTTTCGACAACAAGTCGTCAAGGCCGGGTTCATAAAAATTCGGCTGCCCCGCCCGGATGAGTTCGACCTTGTTGGCATCGTCGTCGGCGCCGATAACTCGCCGCCCCAATTCCGCCAAACCCAGGGCGGTGGGAAGCCCGATGTGGCCTAAACCCAGGACCGTGATGGTGGCATCATCAAGATTCATCTTTTGCAGACGGGAATTGTCACTCATGGTTTATCCTTTGATCCTAGTCGGGTCAGGAGCGCAGTGTCAAGCAGAGCCATCGGGCGATCGGGCCATCGGGTGATTGAGCGATTTGTGATTTGCGATTTTTTGAGTCGGCAAATTGAATCATCTTCTCACCGGGCACTACCGATAACCGATACGGGGAAGTTGTGTCACGCAGGGGTTTGGCCGTCGGCGCTGCCCGCCGCGCCCCAGCAATGCCCTGCCCTTTTGCTCGACAATCCCTTACAACCCCTTATAACCCCTTATAACCCTATAAAGCCCTTCGGAAGACCGAGCAACTACTTTATTTTCACCAAATTTCATAGATAACCCTTTATTCCCTTTTGTTTTCAATAACCTAATCAAGATGGATCTTCATTTTTGGCATCTTTTTGTCGGCACGCTCCCCACGCGGAGCCAGAACCTGACAATTCCGTAAGTTCAAAGGTTGAGAGATTGGGGGGGGGGCCGGAAGAATCCTCCTCAAATCCTAGCTAAGCGCATGTTTTTTCAATAACATGAACGGCAAGGGGTGCGGCGAATGGGGCAGGCTCGAAAGGTCGGCGCCACTTCGCCCCGATTTATTGCGCAAACTGTGTATTTCGGCCAAGAAGTCCCTTCGATTGTTGTCGATTATCGCTCAATTGCCGTATTTTCGTGTAAAAAGCCGTATTTTTACCTAGACATTTTGTCATCGTCGCCTTTGTTTTCATGCACATAGCCGGGTCGATCTTCATTTTTAACATCTCTACGGGTCAGCCCCCCGTTTCGGACCCTGAAAAGCATGTTCGTGAGCCGCTACCATTGGCGCAGACTGAGACCTTCCATTCTCTGCATGAGTAAGGCATTTTCGTCCTGAGCCTTGACAGCCTTTCGGCTGTCGATGACGGGCAGAAACTCAGACCGAGGAAGTGTAGCGCCCCGATTTATCGGGGCGGCTTTTCCTTGCCCATCGGGGACGAGCCGCGGACCTACAAAACAGGTCCGCGCTACACCTGCTGCTCAGGCCGGAGCGTGTCCCGAGGGTGTCAATCGGGTCGCGCCCCAGGCCGAACCCCGTTCGGCCCGGGCATTCACCATAGTATTCTAGCTCAGAGCCCAGGCTGCTTGTCAACAAAAATGTGGGGCTTTTTGAAAAAATCGTCAACAATGCGACTATTTGTCCGAGCCGATTCCTACTGGTAGGAGGCGGTATTGCCGAACTTCTGCCTTCGCCAATTCCCCTGATGGTTCAGGAGGTCCGATTTGCCAACTCCGATGGAGGCGGTAGCGCGTCTATAACGGCATCGGCGTTGTCAAGCAAAACTTTTCCGTTGGGGTGGCGGTTGGATTTTTCTCGCGCCTTTCCCCTTGTGGGATTCGTATTGGGCTCAAACCGACCAAGGCT
>JBEKAD010000375.1:0-5753 GCA_050018435.1 Terriglobia bacterium | reverse complement strand
TCACCGAACGGCGCTTTACCACGGCCATCCCCATTCTGCGCGACCGCGAATGTATCCGCTCGATTACCGACCTCGGCGCGGGCGGCATTTCTTGCGCGGTCGGCGAAATGGGGGCCGACACGGGCGTCGAAATCAACTTGGACGCCGTGCCGCTGAAAGACCAGAGCCTGACGGCGTGGGAGATTCTCCTCTCCGAATCGCAAGAGCGGATGCTGATGGCTGTGCCGCCGGAGAAGCTGGAAGAAGCGCAGGCGATTTTGCGGCACTTCGAAGTGGCCTCTTGCGTCCTCGGGCGCTTCACGAACACGGGCCGCTTGCAGGCGAAGTGGCAAGGCGAGATGGTAGTCGACCTAAACATGGCTTTTCTCTGGCGCGCCTGTCCGATTGATTCCATGCCCACGGCCCCGCCTGAGCGCCATTTCGCGCCGTTGAAGGTTTCCGCGCCCCAAACCCGCGACGATTGGGGCAGGGCCGTCCGCGGGGTCCTTACCCACTATCACTGCGCTGACCAAAGTCCCGCCGGCACGCGCTATGACTCGACCGTGCAGGGCCGGACCGCGGTGGGGCCTCATGCCGGCAAGAACCATCGCATGCCCACCAACATTTACGTCTCCGCGCCCCTGCGGGGCAAGCCGAACGGGATTATCACCACGCTGGCTTTCAATCCGTTCTATGGCGAGATCGATCCCGCCGCCATGGCGCGCCTGATGATGCTGGAAGCTATTACCAAAGCAGTTGTGGCCGGCGCCGATTACCACGAAATGGTCCTGTGCGATAACTTCTATACGCCTCGCGTGCGCCCGGAAACGGCCTTCGAATTGGTGGAGATGGTGGAAAGCATCGCCCGCCTTTCGGTTGAACTGGGCGTACCGTTTATCTCCGGCAAGGATTCGAGCTCAGGAACTTTTGAGGCCGGGGGCCAAAGAATCGATGTGCCTCCCACTCTCGTCGTGGCCACCATGGGCCGAGTCAGCGATGCGAAGGCGATGGTGACCAAGGATTTCAAACGCCCTGGGAATCGCCTGCTGCTGTTGGGCCGCTATGACGCGGAGGCTCTGGGGGGCACGGTTTATGCCGACTCCTTGGGGCAGCGCGGGGATCGCTTGTTTGACGCCTATGACGCCATTTCCATGAAAGTGCAGTGGGATTACCTGCGGGAGCTCCACGTCCAGCGCCGCTATGTGTCCGCCTCCGCCATCGCGGAGGGTGGGATCCTGCTGCGCCTGTTTGAGGCCGCCTTCGGGTCAGGTCTCGGCGCGCGGGTGGATTTCGACGGTATCCCGGCCGGGCGGCGCGACGGCCTCCTTTTCGGCGAGTTTATCGGGTCGTGCTTGCTTGAGGTGCCGCCGGATTTCGAGGTTCCCGCGCACCGCGCCGGAATCCCCCATCAGTTTATCGGCCATGTTACCGCCGAGCCTCGTTTGACGTTTGTAGACCATGGGGCAGTGATTTGCGAAGAAGCTGTTTCACAATTAGCTGAGAGTTGGAGTGAAACCTTTCGTGAGGTGGTGAAATGAGCCAAGCGAGAACCGCCATCCTTTATGCTCCCGGAACGAATTGCCACGAGGAGACCGCCGCCGCGATTGAGCTGGCGGGCGGCAAAGCTGAACTGGTCCTGTTAAAAGACCTGATCGGCGGCGAAAGCCGGCTGGACGATTATCAAGCTGCGGTGATTCCGGGCGGGTTCTCCTATGGCGACCATCTGGGCGCGGGAAGGATTTTCGCCACCATGCTCGTGGCCCGGCTGCGTGACCAGTTGGTGCGCTTCCTGGACGCCAAGAAGCCTTTGTTGGGAATCTGTAATGGCTACCAGGTCCTTACCGAAGCCGGGATTCTGCCGGGCCGGACCCCCGGCCAACGCACGATGGCGCTGCTCGAAAATCAATCCGCGCGCTTTGAAGATCGCAAGGTCCGGCTGATTGTTTCCACGCAAGAGTGCGCGTGGACCGAGGGCCTGGCCGGACAGGTACTGGAGATGCCCTCCGCGCACGGAGAGGGACGCCCCTTGCTCTGCGCCTTCGGCTCGTCATCCGAGACGCGCGCCGTTTTCTATTATGGTGACGAACAGGGCCGGCCCACCATGGACTATCCGAGCAACCCGAACGGGTCCCCCGGCGCCGTCGCCGGCATTACCGATGAAAGCGGGCTCGTGCTCGGCCTGATGCCTCACCCCGAGCGCGCCTCGCTCCCCACCCAGTATTCCCAAGACGGCTTGAGGATTTTCCAAAATCTGGTCAAATGGCTGAAGCAATAAACTGGGATGCTTCCGCTGAGTGAGAACTCAGGCGGAGGGCGAATCAGCCCTGCGCCCGGCAAGCAGCAGGCCGATCCAGCAGCTCACCGGCCAGGTGAGCAGCCAAGACAACCAGTACCAGTGCGGCCAGCCCTTGCTCCAATTGGGAATAGTTGCGCCGATGCCCATCCCTTCCCCGACGATAAAGAACCAGAGCACATGCTGCGCGGCGCGGCGCGGAGCAAAGCGGGCGCAGAGCCAGGCACAAAGGATCGAGACGACGACGAAAAGCGACGTGCTCGCGATGAGAGCGGTGTCGGAGGGGACGCGGCCTCTGACGAAATCGCCCGGGAATAGGCGCGAGAGCAACGGGTCCGTTGCCAGGACAAGAACAATCGAGAGCAGGTAGCTGCCGACGACGACGGCGATGGATTTGAGCATCGGTTACACCTCTTTAGAGCCGCGGAGTAGTGCGCTGCGCGCCCAACTCCGCGGTACCTGCTTCACAGCTGGGACGCGCTACTGTTTCGCTACCGCAGCGCGAGAAGTTTGGGACGCATACATAAAAGGCAATGTATGCGCCACCCGCGGGTCGGCTTTGTTATCCGCAGGTTCGAACCCCCGGCTACTCAGGGTTGACCCCTGCCGGGGCCTCCGGCGCCGGTGGCGCCAATTCTCGAAACAGGCAGGCGACGACTTCCATAGCCCCGCTGCGGTCGCGAGTCTGGAGTACCGAAACTTCCACCTGACGCTTACTTTCGTCCCAGCCTTGGAATTCGATGGTTTTCTTCCGGATTTCTGTTCCGGTTTCGAAGCACTCGCCGATGAGTTTCGACAAGGCCGGATTGTCGTGGAAAATCTCCCCATAGCGGCGGCGCGACCATGTGTCCACAGCAAGGATTTTGCGCACCAGAGGGTTGGAGAAAGTTATAAAACCCTCGGCATCAAAAATCATCAATCCGAAGTCAATTTCGCGGGCGAGGAGCTCGAATTTGCGGGCGTTCTCTTCGGCGCGGCGCTCTGCCACAACGAGTTTTTCCAGCGTTGCTTTCTGTTCAGTCTTCAACTGCGTGATGACGGCCTTTACGGTCGCGAGCGTGAAGGCGGCTTCGTCTTCCACGCGCACCTTGGCGGGCTTGGGTTCGTCGGGCTTCAAGGTGCGGCTAATAAATCTTTGAAGGAGGTAAACTCCCAGGACCAGGACGCAGATCACCAACACGGCGGCGCCGAAAAGCAAAATCAAATGCTGTGAGTTGAGGAGTGGATTCATTTTCAGCCTGCCATTCCCGACCAGCGCAAATACCAGTCGAGAAGCCAGACCCCATTCAGGCTGGCATAGATTGCGGCAATTCCTAAAAACGTGCCATACGGCCACTGATAGCCCCGGAAGCGGGAATTTATGGCAATCATGCCGAGACCGAGAACCGATCCCCCGAGGGAAGCTAGGAGGATCGTCATCAGGGTTAGAGGCACGCCGAGAAATGTTCCCACCATCAACATCAGCATGACGTCTCCGAACCCCAGATATTCCTTCTGCTTGCCACCCAACCGGTAGAAAGCCTCGCCCACAGCATAGAAGAGCCCGCCCCCCACCAAAGCGCCCGCGACGGCGCCCGCTACGGAGAGGATGAAGCCTTCCAAATAGATGTCACAATGCCGAAATATCCAGCCGAGCGGCCGATCATCCACCGGAATGAAAAAGCTGAACACCAGTCCCAAGCAGATTCCGAAAATGGTTACGGCGTGGGGAATGCGCCGGTCGAGGAGGTCCGTAAAAATGAGAACGATCAGCAACATGTCGAACAGAGCGTATTTGATGAATTCCGGTCCCAGCCCGTAGGCGTGGAAAGTCAAAACCAATACCAAGGCCGTCAACGCCTCAACCGTGGGATAAAGCGGTGAAATCGGCACATGGCAATCGCGGCAACGCGCGCGCAAAACCAGATAACTGAGCAGGGGGATGTTGTCGTACCAACGAATGGCGTGATTGCAGCGCGGGCAATGCGAGCGGGGAAAGACAATCGATTCCCCCCGGGGCAGGCGAGAAATGCAAACATTCAAAAAGCTTCCAAAAGAAAGACCAAAAAGCCCAATGACGATATATGCCGTAGGCACGTGATACTTCTCCAGTTGTCAGGTGGCCGGAGGGTCCGAAACTCGAAAATCGAAATTCGAAACTCGCAAGCTGTGCATCGAATTTCGAGTTTCGATCTTCGAGTTTCGACTCTGGCACCTAGGGTAGTCCGCAACAAACCAGGCGCTGATACAGCTCCTCCGTGCGGCTGACCATTATAGCAGCAGAAAATCCCTCGGCCCGTTTGCGGCCATTGCGGCCGAACTCGATCAGTCTTACGCGGTCGCGAGCGGCCAGCAAGATGGCATCAGCCAGCGCCTGCGGTGAACCAGGTGGAATCAGCCAGCCGGTTTCGTTATCCGTCACAATTTCGGGAAGGCCGCCCACGCGGGTCGCAATCACGGGAAGGGCATACGCCATCGCCCACAATGCGGAGGACCCCAAGCCCTCGGCTTTCGAAGGCATAATGAAGAGGTCGAGGCCCGGGAAAAAACTCGTGAGATCCTCGACGGGGCCGAGGCGAAGAATCCGCGTGCAGTCGGGCTTGGCGCCGGGCATTGAGCTGTTGGCAGGGGTAACGGTTTCATCGCCGGCAAAGACCAGCCGCGCCTCGGGCAGCTTTTCGGCGAGCAGCGCCAGGGCCGCGAGCGCCAAGTCCTGTCCCTTTTCCGGAGTGGATGCGCCCAGTAGCCCTACCACGAAATCATCATTTTCGCATCGCCACGACGTTCGCAGGCGCCGCCTCTCGGTGGCGCTGGGTAACTCTGCGGGGATTTCAATGCCATCCGGTATCACGGTGATCCGCTCGCGGGGGACGCCGGCCTGTACGGAAAGCTCCCGGATGTTTTCTGAGACGGCCACCACAGCATGGCAGGTGCGCTTGTACTTAAGACGGTAGGTCCAGCGGTCAGAAGGGAAAAAGGTAACGCGCCGGCTGGCAACGCGCCATACCGGCAATCCCAGCGAAGCCAGCCAAGCGAGGGTCTGCCCGCGGCCGTCGTGCGCGTGCAGAATTTGCGGCCCCCAGGTTTTGAGCTCCTGGCGCCAAAGCAGAATCCCGAAAGCGTGCCCCGGGTCGTGCGTGGGCAAGGAGAAAACGTGAAAGCCTTCCCGGTTAGCCCGCTCTTCCAGGCCGCTCCCTTCCAGGCACACGATGACCTGCTCGTGCCCGCGCTCGCGCAAGCCCTTCGCCAGCATCAGCATTTGCCGCTGGCCGCCGCGCAGGCTCAGGCCCGTATCAATGTGGGCGATTCTTAACCCCTTTTCTTGCCACACCTGGACACTCTTGGGGGGTGCCGGAAGGGCGGGGCTTTAGCCCCGCCGAAACCGCGGCTCCCGCCCTCTGTTCGTCCCACGCCCCCCCCGCCCCCCCTAATAAGGGGCCCCCCGGGGCGTGTGCCAAAGAAAAAAAACCGAAAAACCTGTTAAGGCGGGGGGAAATCACCC
>JBEKAD010000374.1:0-5777 GCA_050018435.1 Terriglobia bacterium | reverse complement strand
TAATTAAGAGCCATGTCAAGGAAAATCTTATATTTACATGACTACAATATGTCGCACAAATTCCGCTAACCCTCTCGGATACAAAGACTTCAATTAATTACCGCGGGGAAGATCCGTCAGACCCAAAGGATTTTAAGTAGCGCCGACCTTTAGAGCCTGCCCCGTTCGCTGCGCTCAGAGTTTGTGACTTTTTTGATTTGTAGGCTATTTTCGGGTGCTTAAGTCTTTTGTTTTCAATCCCGACTTACGCGCGAATTTAAAGAAGTCACAGGCTCTCAGGATGACAGCAGTGAAGGGTTTTTCCGCAACCTTTGAAGCCCCGCCCTTCCAACCGCTCGATGAAAGCAGCGCGGGCTGGTGACAAATGCCGGCTAAATCACTCAATCACCCGATGGCCCGATGACCCGATGGTCCGATTATTCTACCGGTTCAAAGGTGACGCAGACGGGCGCCTGGACATCCACTTTCTGCCCGGTGGGTGTCAGGCGGCCGGTTTTCGCATCGATGCGGAAGACCACCAGGGTGTTGGAATCCTGGTTGGCGGCAATGAGGTAGGAGCCCGTGGGGTCGATGCCGAAGCTGCGCGGCGTCTTGCCCCCCGTGGGAACGTATTCGATCGGCGTCGGCGTCCCCTTGACAAGGTCGAGGGCAAAAACCGTAATGCTGTCGTGGCCGCGATTGGAGCCATAAAGGAACTTGCCGCTGGGGTGCATCTGCAACTCCGCGCAGTCGTTGTATCCCTTGTAATCGCTGGGCACGGTCGAGATGGTTTCCAGCGGCGCCAGCACGCCGCGCGCGGCGTCATAGGAAAAAGTGGTGAGACTGGAACCCATTTCCTCAATCACATACCCAAACTTGGCGCTGGGATGAAACGCGAAGTGGCGGGGGCCGGTGCCGGGGGGAACCTCGGCGGAAGGCGGTTGGTTTGGCGCCAGCGTTCCCTTGGTGGCGTCGAAGCGATAAACGTACACCTGATCGGTGCCTAAATCCGCTGAGACCACGAAACGATTATCCGGCGAAACATAGATGGAATGCGCGTGCGGCCCTTGCTGGCGCTTCGGGTCTACGCTGTGCCCCGTGTGCGGCAGAAAGGCCGTGGCCTTGCCCAAACGGCCGTCGGCGAGAATCGGAAAGGCCGCAACGCTGCCCACTCCGTAGTTGGCCACCAGCACGTACTTGCCGGTCTGGTCGACCGTCAGGTGGCAGGGGCCGGGACCGCCGGAAGCAACGACATTCAGCAAGGTCAGCTTGCCCGTCTTGCGATCAATGGAGAAGGCGCTGATGCTGCCGGACTTCTGCCCGTCGTAGTTGGCAATTTCATTCACCGCGTAAAGGTACCGGTGGTTGGGGTGAATGGCGAGGAAGGCCGGGCTGGTTGACTCCGCCGCCAAGCCCAGCGGTGTAAGCTTTCCCGTGGCCGCGGCAAACTTGTAAACGTAAATCCCCCGGCTTTTCGGCCCGGTATAGGTGCCGATGTAAACAAGGCAGTGGCTCATGGTGCGAGACCTTTCGGCGCCGCGCGCCTCCACCAGCCAGACGCACGCGGCGAAAAGTGTCGTCAACAGGAGTGCATAGTGGATTAGGTTTTTCATGCCCCTATAAAAGCGCATTCCCAGGGCAAAGTGCAAGAGGAGTTTGAAAGCCATCGCGCACAAGACTCACCTGTTGTTGCTTTGGCGGAATCTTGGTTGTTGTGATACGATCATGGTCATGAGGAGAAGACCATGAAGAAGATTTCGGCGGGTACATTCAAGACCCACTGCCTCTCCATTATGGAGGATGTCCGCGCCACTCGGCACCCGGTCCTTATTACCAAGAGGGGTCGCCCGGTGGCCAAACTGGTTCCCGTAGACACTGGACGGGACGACTTTATCGGACGCCTGGAGGGTGTCGTCAAGATTGTGGGCGACATCGAATCGCCTATCGAGCCTCTGGATAGCTGGGAGGCGCTCAGGTGATCCTTCTGGATACGCACGCTCTGGTCTGGGCGGTTGCCGACCCCAAATGCTTATCCTCGCCGGCCCTTGCGGCCATTCGTAAGGCGCGCAAAGAGGACGGCCTGGCGGTTTCTGCCATAACGCTGTGGGGACTCGCCGCTCTGATCGCCAGAGGAAGAATACAGGCCTATGGAACGCTTGAGGCCTCATTGCATCTGCTTACAGAAGGTGTGACCGTGAAACCGATTACCGCCGAAATCGCGTCCCTGGCGGCCCAGTTTCCCAAAGATTACCCGCGCGACCTTGCCGACCGGCTAATCGGCGCCACGGCACGAGCCGAGGGCTTTCCACTGGTCACGCGCGACGAACACATCCGTCGGAGTAACCTCTTGCAGACCATCTGGTGATGCCGCGTGCTTGAGGTCATTTGCTCGCATCAGTTCGCCGGCTGCCGCAGAGCGAATCTCTGCGTTCCACGGGAGCTTCGGATTGATTCCAATATTGTGGACAGCCCGCAGGGAGGTGTGCTGGCTACAAGAAGAGTTCCGGTGAGACATGGAAGCGTTGGCTGAGCTTGCGAATATGGTCCGTGGTGAAGCGGCGCTTTCCTTTTATCACTTCCGAGACGATGCTCGGCGTGCCGAACACATCCACCAGGTCTTTTTGCTTAAGGCCGCTCGCTCGCATGAGTTCGTGCAGCACTTCGAGGGGCGAGGCGGCCTTCAACGCATAGCACTGCTCTTCAAAGTCCTCGATGAGCAAGGTCAGAAGATCTGCCAATTCCTTCTCCGCAGGAGTCAAGTCATCGCTGCGAGCGTCAAGCTGCGCGAGCACTTCAAGGTAGTGTTCGTTCTCGGCCTCGGTGCGGATCACGCGGGGCAAAGTTCGGCTGAGCAGGCGCTGATACTCACGGGCGTTCAGCGCGGCCCTCCTGCCGAGCCTTGAGACAGTTGGCGCTGGGTTCAAGCTGGCACTCGTCATTTTTTCCATCTTTCCCGATCATATTCGGCGTGCGTCAGGACATGGCGAATGAACACGCGGCCAGTCTGGTAATTGATTTCGGCGATAAGCCGGTAGTC
Source organism: Terriglobia bacterium (assembly GCA_050018435.1). Taxonomy (GTDB): domain Bacteria; phylum Acidobacteriota; class Terriglobia; order UBA7540; family UBA7540; genus Bog-366. The sequence continues at coordinate 2,761 of JBEKAD010000374.1, read as the reverse complement.
GTTGCCTTTGATGTTGAACACTGTATACCGTTCCACCGAGTCGGCGGAAGCCCATGTGTTGCGGACGTCCGCCAAACTTGACCATTTCGCTTTCCTGGCAATCCGATACCACGCATCGAGTGGCGCTGCCAGATCGCTATGCTTCTGGGCAGCTTCCTTCAAGCGCTTTCGACTTATGACGTGCATGGGACGCTCCAAATAGTAAAGTCATTGTTTTCTCTCCGTTCGTGGATTTTGGTTTAGAGTTTGGTTATTTTGATTTTTTCAGTGTATGTTTTGGTTCGTTGTCGGTGCGCTTGCTTTTGTTTAGATTTTTTTGGCTCATCATCGCTAATCAGCATGCCAATCCCATCTTCGCAAAATGCGAAGATGATGTCAAGTCCGAAATGTGCTAGTTCGGATCTGAAAATTGCAAGGAGTTTGTGCGATAAGAATTGTTAGGATGATGTGTATGTTGATGATGCGCTTCCGGTTAGCTACGGCGAGCTCGGCACTTTCGCGCCTACTTTGCCCAATACCAAATCCGCGAGGGCGGCTATAAAGCGGGGAGAATCGTTCAGGCCTTCCGTGGTTTCAAATTGTTGAATGCCGAGGGCCTCCGCCTGTTCGCGCACTTCGATGTTGATTTCATGCAGGGTCTCGACGTGGTCGGAGACGAAGGCGATGGGCACGACCAACACGCGCTCGGCGCCGCCTCTGTGAGCGGATGCCAATAACGCATGGCCAGCACCACGCGCGCCACGAACGCTTTGCTGAGTTCTGCCTCCAGCGCGCGCACCTGCCGCGCCGTCACCTCGCCAATCGGTGAGTTGCCGCCGATTTCTTGATAGTGCTGGCGGAAGTTGCCCGCGCGCCGCGAGGAAATCAGCCACGCCAGGGGCTCGCGTGCCAGCGGCGCAAAGGGGAAATCGATGATGTCGAGGTCACAAAACAGGTTGGAGAGAAAGGGTTCGATGGCGTTGAGCGAGTCGGGCCCGCCCAACTGAAACAGCACCACCCCGACGCGCGTGTCGAGACTCGAGTTCGTGCCGGCCAGGGCAACCTCGGTGAAATATCCGGAACGTGGAATTGCGCCCTGTCACGCAGTCCGCAACCATGCCGCGTTGCGCCCAAGAAATCATCCTGCACAGTGGCGAGCAAAAACGGCAAGAAAATCGGTAGTGGTAGAGTTTGATTTTTTGTAGCGGCGGTGTCTGACCGCCGAATCGTCGATCGGAAATCGACGCTACAGTCCGGCAGTCAGAAACCGCCGCTACAGCAAACTGACCTACTACCAGAAAATCCGTGTGGGCGCGCAGCGCCTCACGGCATCTGGTGGTAGGCTTGGCGAACAATCTCGACGGCCGCGCCGTAGGCGGGATGCGGCCTGAAATCGGGGGGAGTTCCCCAGGCATAGCCGAAGAAATCGCAACCCGCTTCGAACCACTTCTTCCACGTCGTCGGATCACTCACCCCATCTTGCCTCCCCACAACTGTGGTCATCACGCGCTGATGCGGCTTGCGGATCTTCAGGAGCCAAGACACAACCTCATCGGAGGACTCGGCGAACAGCATGTCACTTTCCTTCAGCATCGGGTGGTCCACCCAGAGAGCTTCCGCCGGCTTGCGGTAAGGCACGTTGAAGTAGACTTTTGTTTCGCGGTTTGCCTCATGAACGGCCTCGCGAAGCCGGTGGAACTGCCGCGCCAGCACTTCTCTTTTGTATTGGAGGCTTTCCTCGGGCGTTATTTTCGCGGCATCGTCCGGCATATCGCGGCCGATGATTTCCCTGAACGGCCCCTTGACGAACCATGCGGGCTGGACGGCGAAGTCGTTGGGATGCAGGTCTCCATACACGAACCAGTCGAAAACAATCCACTCGACCGGATAAAGCCGGAGAAACTCGGATACCCGGGCGCATAGCAAATCTGTCCAGGGACTCTCCGGCGCGAGGTAGCCCCAATAACTGGAGTTGCGGCTGGTGGGAACGACCCACGAGTCCCGCATATTGCTCATGATCAAGTCCGCCCCGACACAGAAGTACGCGTGGAAGGGCATGTGCGCTTTGCGGGCTAATTTGAAAAGCTCGGGAAACAGATCGCGGCCCGGCCCAGGCGCTACCGGCCCAAGCTTTGTCGGGTAGAAAGCGAATCCACCGAAGGTGTAGGCTTGGCAAAACATGACGTTAACCCCAAAGGCTTTATGCCACTCGAAATACTCTGCGGGGTTAATAAAGGCCCAATCTTGGGGCGCCGCGGGCGGCGTTCCACGAATAGGTTTATCCAGGCGAACCCAATTCAAATCGCAACAAAATAATTTGATGGGCTTGCTGCCCGAAGGCAGCTCGCTGGCCCCACCGGAACCGGTGGCGGCCTGGGGACCAATCGCCGTGAGCGGCATGGCTCTTGCTGACGCCAGTCCGCCCGCAGAGCCCGCCACACCGAGCGAAGCGACTGAGGTCAGGAATTCTCTTCGGCTCAAATCGGGGCGAATAATTTTTTCCGGAAGAAAGGGTGTCATGGGATCCTCCACAAACCCGGTAAGAAGTGTTGGGATGATTTCAGCAAGTCATGGCGCGATCACAATAACACGATAAGTGAGCGCATGCGAACTTCGCGGCCTTCCCTTGAAGGCGAAATCGCCGGAGTGTGGGTTTCCAGCAATACTGTTCACTTAGCGCGCGTTTTCAAATGGCCTTGCGCGAAGCGCCTTGGACTGCGGTAGCAGCAGCTACCGCCTTTCTTCCTCCGCCCCTTGCGCCTTTGCCGTATGAACCGAAGGC
>JBEKAD010000373.1:0-9656 GCA_050018435.1 Terriglobia bacterium | reverse complement strand
ATCCCGAAGGCTATCCGGGAGCATCTCCGCTTGAAGCCGGGGGACCGCGTGAAGTTTTTTGTCCATCCTGACGGCACCGTGGTTCTCCTGCCCAAACTCCCCGTCTCGGCGTTAAGGGGCATCCTGACGCGCCCCCGCCGGCCGGTGACCCTCGAGCGAATGCGTGAAGCGATCGCGGAGGGCGCCGCCGGCCTCAGTCCACGCGCCCGACGCCGATGATAGGGCTCGACACCAATATCCTCGTTCGCTACCTCGCGCAGGATGACCCGATTCAATCGCCGCTGGCCACGGACATTATCGAGTTCCGCCTGACCGAGGAAAACCCCGGCTTTATCAGCATCGTGGCAATGGTCGAGACGGTGTGGGTTCTGGATCGCGCTTACGGCCTTGCGGACGATGAGATCGCTGCGGCTCTCGAGCGCATGCTCCAGGCTGACACCCTGGTTGTCGAAAACGAGCAGGAAGTGTTTACGGCGACGATCGCGCTGAAAGAGGGGGGCGGCTCGTTTGCCGACGCCCTCATCGGGGCGCTTGGGGCCCGGGCCGGCTGCGCCCGCACCTTGACCTTCGACAAGACGGCATTGAGACTCCCGGGCTTCGAGCTTCCCTGACCAAACCCCAAAGGGGCAAAGCAACTTAGCTCCGGCCCTCGGGGAGTGATCTCAACGAGCGAGCCGCGCGGAGTTATCCGGCTGCAATCGGGATTATCCCCCGGCTTTTCGTCCCGCACCTTGATTAACTTGTGGGCGCTGGTAATGTTTAGAACCGCGGAGGGGTCCGGCAGCCAACGGACGGCTCCTCGCTGGCTGCTGGCAGGCGGCGGAAGTAACCCCCTCACCCCCACGTTTTGCAGGTCGTGGGGGTGAGGGGGTTGTACGAACATGAATGCTTGGGCAGAATGAATGAAAAAGGAAGAGATGATTATGCCTGACAGCGATCGCTATGCGAAAGCCGCAGCGAAGTACAAGCCGAAGGACGCTACGCGGGTACTATTTGTGGCCGAAGCACCTCCTGAGTCTATTGACCGCTATTTCTATTTCGAAGACGTGCAGCGCGACGATTGGTTGTGGATCGCACTGATGAAGGCACTTTATCGGTCAGAATGGGAACAGAAAAGCACGAGAGCACAACGTCCGCGTAAGAGGTATTGGTTAGCAAAATTCCAGGAATGCGGTTTTCGACTCATCGATGCAGTGAAAGTGCCGCTATCCGGGAGTGACGAAAAACCAATCGCTAGCATTACGTCGGCCGCGCTCAAGTTAATTAAAGAGATTCAAGACATTGCGCCGAAGCAGATAGTCTTGATTAAGGTTAGTGTACATCAGGCACTTTTTGAACAACTCCGAAGTGCGGGTCTACCTGTTGTTAACGACAAACCACTGCCATTCCCTTCGACCGGACGGCAAAAAGAATTCGATTGCGAATTTCGTCAATTGGTAAAAGCCGGAAAGCTTCGGCTCTGCCACAACACTACTGGTACTGGGGCGAGAGCTCCATCACCGCGAATCGGGGTTATGATAGAAGATCAGGGTTACGGAGGAATTATGGATAAAGCTCATGACGTTTTTGGGGCTCGCGCCACAGTGGAAACCGCTGGTGGCCCGGCGACCATTTACCGCTTGGACAGTCTGGAAAAGGCCGGCCACGGGGCGGTCTCGCGCCTCCCGTTTTCGATCAGGGTTTTGCTGGAAGCTCTGCTGCGAAACTGCGATGGCACTTTGGTGACGGAGGAAGACGTCACCTCGCTGGCCAAGTGGAACGCCAAATCGCCGGCGGCGCGCGAGGTACCTTTCAAGCCTGCGCGCGTGATCCTTCAGGATTTCACCGGAGTTCCCGCCGTGGTGGACCTGGCCGCCATGCGCGCGGCGATGCAGCGGCTGGGCGGCGACCCCGCAAAGATCAATCCCCTGGTTCCTGTCGACCTGGTCATCGATCACTCGGTGCAAGTGGATTTCTTCGGGAACTCCTCCGCCCTCGAGCGCAACGCGGAGATCGAGTTTCAGCGCAACCGCGAGCGCTATGAATTTCTGCGTTGGGGCCAGCAGGCCTTCCAAAATTTCCGCGTCGTACCTCCGGCCACAGGCATTGTGCACCAAGTGAATCTGGAATTCCTGGCCAAAGTGGTTCTGATGCAGAAGACCCACGGCGAAACCGTGCTGCTTCCTGACACCCTCGTCGGGACCGACTCGCACACCACGATGATCAACGGGCTGGGTGTGCTGGGTTGGGGTGTGGGCGGCATTGAAGCGGAAGCCGCAATGCTGGGCCAGCCCTATTATTTCCTGACGCCGAAGGTGGTGGGCTTCCGGTTGCGGGGAAAACTGAATGAAGGCGTGACGGCCACGGACTTGGTGCTGACGGTCACGCAGATATTGCGGAAAAAAGGCGTGGTGGACCAGTTCGTGGAATTTTTCGGTGAGGGCTTGGCGGAAATGACGCTCGCTGACCGTGCCACGGTGGCGAACATGTCACCCGAATACGGCGCGACGATGGGATTCTTCCCCATTGATGCCGAGACGCTACGCTACCTGCGCCAGACGGGCCGCACCGACGAGGAAGTGGACCGCGTGGAGCGCTACGCGAAGGAGCAGGGAATTTTCCGCACGAATCAAACTCCTGATCCCGAGTTCACCGATGTGCTGGAGCTGGATCTGGCCACCGTCGAGCCGAGCCTTGCCGGGCCCAAGCGGCCGCAGGACCGCGTCCCGCTGTCGCAAATGAAGCAGGCGTTTCGCCGCGCACTTTCCGCTCCGGTAAAGGAGCGGGGGTTCGGCCTGTCGGCAGACGACGCGGGCCGGAGCGCCAGCGTAAAGTTCAACGGCGCAAGCGCTCAGTTGGGTCACGGGGCGGTGGTGATTGCGGCGATCACTTCCTGCACCAACACTTCCAATCCTTCCGTCATGCTGGGGGCGGGCCTGGTGGCGAAGAAGGCGCTGGAAAAAGGATTGCAAGTTCCGCCTTACGTCAAAACCAGTCTCGCGCCCGGCTCGAAAGTGGTGACGGAATATTTGCAAGCAGCCGGATTGCTCGATTCGCTCGCCGGTCTGCACTTCAACCTGGTGGGTTATGGTTGCACCACGTGCATTGGTAACAGCGGACCGCTGCCGCCCGAGGTGGCGAGCGCGGTGACGCAGGGCCAATTGGTGGCCGCGGCAGTTCTTTCCGGCAATCGCAATTTTGAGGGCCGCGTGCATTCGCAGGTGCGCGCGAATTACCTGGCATCGCCGCCGCTGGTGGTGGCGTACGCGCTGGCAGGCACCGTGGATATTGACTTGGCAACCGAGCCTTTGGGAAAGGACCGCCAGGGCAACGCCGTTTACCTGCGCGATATCTGGCCTTCGCAAGCCGAGGTGAGTGAAGCCCTGAGCCGCTCCGTTCGCCCCGAGATGTTTCGCGCGAGTTACCAGAATGCTTGGGACGGCAATCCCAACTGGAATGCCATTCCCGTGGCCGGCGGCGCGCTTTACCAATGGCAGGAAGCCTCGACTTACATTCAGGAGCCGCCGTTCTTCATCGGCCTCACCCCCGCCCCCGGGGCCATCGGCGAGATCCACGGCGCGCGGGTCATGGCCCTGCTCGGTGATTCCGTGACCACCGACCACATCTCTCCTGCGGGCGATATTCCCGTGGACGGGCCCGCTGGCCGCTTCTTGGTTGAGCGCGACGTGACGAAGAAAGATTTCAATTCCTTCGGCTCGCGGCGTGGCAACGATCGCGTGATGGTCCGCGGCACGTTTGCGAACATTCGGCTGAAGAACTTGCTCGTTCCGGGGACGGAAGGAGGCCTTACCCAGCACTTTCCCGATGGCGAACGGATGAGCATCTACGATGCGGCCATGCGCTATCGCGACGAGGGAGTGCCATTGCTCGTAAAGGAACGCTGCTGCTCGGCGTGCGAGCCGTGCTCGCTGAAACCTACGAGCGCATCCATCGCAGTAACCTGGTGGGAATGGGCGTGCTGCCCCTGCAATTTCGCGAAGGAGAAAGCGCCGCAACCCTCGGCCTCAACGGACAAGAGGTGTTCGATATCGTCGGCCTGGGCGATGCAATTCGCCCGCGCGCGGAAGTCACCGTGACCGCCGTCGCGCCGGATGGCGCCAAGCGCAGCTTCCAGGCGGTCGCCCGCCTCGACTCGGCGGTGGAAGTGAACTATTACCGCAACGGCGGCATCCTGCCCACGGTACTCCGCAGCCTGCTGAAGTCGGCGTGAAGGGCATACGTCCTTCCCGGAGAGATGCGGAGGAAATCGGCGCCCCTGACCAGTGCCCACGGACAGCTACCCCGGATTTCTTACCACGCTTGGACGCTCTTAGCCCCGCATTTCTCACCAAGTCATGTGCGGGTCGATTCAGGGCCATGATTGTGGCGGCTGATCGGGATTCTTGGGGGTGGCGTGTTGTAATGTAACAAGGGGGCGGAAAACGGCGCTGAGGGCCGTTGAGCGGCAAGGACTATAAGAGAAACATCGCGTGACTCCCACCACAATCCTGTCGTACACCCCTGACGCCCTTTGTGTCAGACGGAGGGAGAAGACAGGCGTGGGGAATTTTGCCGAAAAGATGCAATGCGTCGTTGCTTGTCGTGAGCAGCTTCAGTATAATTAGTAGTGACCCCGAAACTATCAACGGAGCGAAGCGCAATGGCGGAAATGGATTTGGTTCTTATTGTGGCCAAGCTGGTTGACGAGATGCGAAAGGCGGGGACTCTTCCCTCCGAGCAGGATTTGAACCGCTTGACGGCTCAAATCTCAAACGGTTTCAAGGCCAAGAAGGAGGAGGTTGCCATCTTACGTCTTTCAACCGATGCGAGGATGCTGAGTTTTCTCTTTCCCATCAGACTCGCGGGGGTTGGGGCTATCCCCATCACTACCACCCACTCGTTGGCCGCCAAGACCATTCGTGACAAACGCGGCGAGATCGTGAACAATTTTCCCACCTACAAACACCCGACGGTTTTTGAAGCCGTCGACCTTTCTGACCAAGAGAAAGCTGTGCCCATCCAGAAAATCATGAGTTCGCCTATGATCGTGGAGGGGAAGATTGTTGGCGTGATCCAAATCAGCCGCAAAGCGCGGCCTGGCGAGCCCGTGGGTCCTGACTTCACGCAGGCGGACCTGGCACAACTTGCCACCGTGGGTTCGATATTGGGGAAGTATCTTTCGGAGTTACCCGCCCCTTCGATGACTCGACCGAAGCCCCCCGCGAAAGCCTAATTGGCGTGCCGGAATATCCCGCTGAGCATTAAAAGAGGTGGAGTTGGCTCGCTTGCCGTGCAGCTTGTTTTCATGAATGCAGGCGGTGGACTTGGTGGTCCTCAATTGCAGGATTGACCGTAACCTGGACAAGCCTTTCTCCCATCTTAACTCACCGGAGCCCGGAGGGGCTTGATGACGTGCAAGCCTGGCATCCCACGCACCAAGCCTCCCGCTTTACCCGGATGAGCTCCGCTCGCGGGCCGCTGAGCAGCAAAAATGGCAACGCTATTTCGATTGCAGGCCTTTTTTGCCTTCCCAGGCATTATCGCGTAGGATGGTAAACTAGCTTCTTTCGTACGGGGCGCAGCGGAATCGGCAAGCTGCACCCGAGCACAGCCCGGATCATGAGCGACATCCGCGTTCGCTTTGCGCCCTCCCCCACGGGGTACCTTCACGTAGGGGGTGCGCGCACGGCGCTCTACAACTGGCTTTTCGCGCGTCACATGGGCGGAGTTTTGATCCTCCGCATCGAAGATACGGATGTGGACCGCTCGAAGCCCGAACTCACCACGGCCATCCTGGAAAGCCTGGGTTGGCTCGGCCTCAATTGGGATGAAGGTCCCATCTATCAATCCCAGCGCCTCGATCGTTACGGCGGGATGGTCTTGAGTCTCGAACGCTCGGGGCATGCCTACCCTTGTTTTTGCACCCCGGAGGAACTTCAGGCCAAACGCGCCAAGGCGGAATCCGAGCGCCGCGCGTGGAAATATGACGGCACATGCCGCGCGCTTACGCAAGCGGACCGGGAGCGGCTACGCGCGGAGGGCCGCCCCGCGGCGATTCGTTTCCGCGTGCCGGATTCCGGCCAGACCAGCTTCGAGGACCAGGTCTTTGGCCACATCGAAGTCGACCACCGTGATCTCGAGGACTTCGTGCTACGGCGCTCGGACGGCCATCCGACCTATCACCTGGGGGTGGTGGCCGATGATCTTGACCTGCGCATCACCCATGTGATTCGCGGCGCCGACCACATTTCCAACACGCCCAAGCAGATTCTGATGTACCAGGCGCTGGAAGCGTCCGTGCCGGTCTTTGCGCACCTGCCGCTGATTCTCGGACCGGATAAACAGCGCCTGTCGAAACGCCACGGGGCGACCTCGGTGGGCGCCTATCGCGAGCAAGGGGTTCTGCCGGAAGCACTGGTCAACTTCCTGGCGTTGCTCGGCTGGACGCCTCCTGGCCAAAAGGAAATTGTGCCGATCGAAGAGATGATTCGCGATTTTGATCTCGCGGCGGTCTCCAAATCGAATGCCGTCTTCGATCTCGAAAAGCTGGCGTGGATGAACAGCGAGTACGTGCGCCATCTGCCGGCGGAACGGCTGCTGCCACTGGTGGAAGAAGAACTGACGAGAGCGGGACTCGGGAGCCGGGATTCGGGATTCGGGACTCGGGATTCGGGACTCGCGACTCGGGAGGAAGAGCGGTTCAAGCGGACTGTTCTCCTGCTTCAAGCGCGGGCACGGACGCTCAAGGACTTCTCGGGCGCTTTCCGAGCGTTTTTCACCGACGAGTTCGCCTACGACCCCGAAGCGGAGAAGAAGTTCTGGAAGGACGCATCGCTACCCACCCTCCTCGACTCACTTGCCGAACGCTTGGCTGCGGCAGAACCCTATGACTTGGCCACAACGGAGAAGACTCTGCGTAGCCTGGCGGAAGAGAAGGGCGTGAAGGCGGGGCTGCTCATCAACGCCACGCGCGTGGCTTTGACGGGTCAGGCCGTGGCGCCAGGGTTGTTTGAGGTGATGCTGGCGCTGGGGCGTGATCGGGTCACCTCCCGTCTCCACCGCGCGGCATTGCATCTGGATGCAGGCAGAGGGTAGGGCCGGCGTCCGCGGTCCGCCCGCCAAGGCGGCGTTTCGGGTGCATGCGCAGGTTACGCGGGGCGCGCCTTGTTATACTCAATTACGTTGCGGATCAGAGTCTCAATTTCATCCATGTGGTCTAGATTCTCGATGGCCACATCTGCGCATGGACTATTGTAGAACTTCTGCACGGGAGCTGATAGCGTTGTCACAGAATGATGCTTCACGCATTTACGAATTTCATCCTCAGGCATCATGGCAATGAAGCGCACCTTTTTGATGCGAACCACGATGAATGCGATGTTCTTGCCGGCTTTGATTGAAATGTAGTATTTTTGCGGATTAAAGACCAAGCTGGCGTCAAGGTTGGCCGCGATAGCCTTTATCCGACTGAAAATCTCCTTAACCTTAGCGGTTGCGCCTTCGAGGTGATAGCTTTCAGGGTATTTCGGCGCCTCACCTTCAGCGTCAATGTTTTCAACCTCCCCGCCTTCGTACGGCAGCGTTTCAAAGTCAGGCGTTATCGTGTAAGTTGTGTCGCTGCCAGCGCAGTACTTCTTGACTTCCAGATATCTGACCATTTTCCCCCATGTATCGGTGTAGGTGTCCATAATTTCCGGAAGTTCCCTTATCGGACCATCAGCTACTAGCAAGATGTTCTGGCTTGACTCAATAATGTCGCTCAGAAACTTATAGATTTCGAGTTGCCCGAGATATTTCTTGAATTCGCCCTTCAGGGCATCATCATCGTTGACGACTTGGAAAATCTTGTCAACCAGCGACTTCTGCAATCTTGTGTTCTTGAAGAAAGCGAAGAACTTTGTAACCTGAGGAAAGATGTGGTTGTAAAAGCTGTGTTCGCTCAACTCTACTTCGACTACGTAAAACTGCGGATCTGAGGGGTCCCCGAAGTCAAAGAAGAATGCATCAGGGACAGCTCCGCCGAGTGATTTGGAGTCAATTTTCTTTTTGGCATTTATGTAAACAGTGCTCTTGCCGAAAAGCAGTTTGGAGGATGCGACGACATCTTCTTCAAAGTCCTTCTCATTTTGGTGTGCTTCTTCTGCGTATCGTTTACCGTTGCCGATTATGGTCATGTGATGAACCTCGGGAGAGGAGGTAGCGCGAGAACGTCAAAGACTGCCCAGCCAAGCTGCGGCCGGGGTCCATACGGCGGACAAACTGCCAAAAGACCTCCTCTTTTCAATCCGCCAAGACCAGCTTCTCAACCTTTCGGATGTACGGGATCTCCCCCGATTGCAGATCCCGCAGCAAATCCTTCAGATTGCTAATTAATTCTTCTTTTGACATTCCCTGAGTCTGGTAATCGGGATAGTCATTGAGGAACCCAAGAAAGTAGTCGCCGTCTTGCCAATATGTAAAACTTGCAGTTTTCATTTCGGGCTCCTGATGACTGACAGGCTCCTGAAGAGCCTGCTGGACCTTACGCGGACGTTCCAATGGTAACACCGGGTCAGGCCAAATTCGCCGTGTGTGCAACCTGGCTCGCAACGAGCGACTCGCGAGATTTCGAGTCTGGCGGCTACGAGCCGCGGGCGTCGCCGATTTTCTTCTTCAGGGCCTGGTAGGTCTCCACGGCCACGATGGCGGCGGCGAGGACAGCCCCCACCGTCGTCACCACTTCCGTGGTGCTTTTCAAAAACCTCAGCAGTTTCCACATGCTTTTGCTCCTCCGATCGTCAGCCAGACGCCTTCCGGTATGTCTTCATTATACCTTTCCAAGCCGAGAAATGTCGCGTGCACACCTTGCAGTGAAATTTCCAGCAAGCCGCAGCAGCGTGGTAATGAGAAACGCTTTTTACCCGCGCTGCCTGCGTTGAAGAAGAGCTTGCCGTCAAGAATCTGCGCGCAGGGCTCATGGCTGTGTCCAAAAACCACCACCCGACACTCTGCTGGAAAGCTTTCCAGGAACCGGCGGCAGTGCTCAGCCGGTTTCCCTTCCAGGGGAAGCGCCTGGGCCCAATCACGTAATGCCGACTGTGGCTCGGGGAGTTCGTGCAGCATGTGGATTCCCACGCTACCAAACCACCGCGTGACGGTAGGCGCGAGCCCCAACGCCGCCGAATCGCTATTGCCCCGCACCGCTTGGACCGGCGCAATCGCACGGAGCTGGTCGAGCACAGGCTGCGATCCTACGTCACCGGCGTGGAAGATCTCGTCGACACCGTGCAATAGCTGCGGGAAATGCGGATCAAAATATCCGTGCGTGTCGGAGATGACGCCAATTCTCATAGAAACAAGTAGACGGTAGACAGTAGACAGCATACGGGGAAAACCAGGATTCCGCATCCCCGTAAACTGCCCTGTCTACCGTATGCCGTCTACTGTCCCTTCCGCTCCTCCGCCACGATTTTCTCCACCAAGTCCTTGCAAAGGGGGCAAGTGGGATGGTTAATTCGGCAGGCGGCGATGCTGGTGTTACAACTGCAAGGGCAGGGCTCCATGTTCAGGCGATAGAGTATATGATTTCGTTGCGCCTTCGAAAGCGAACTCCAATCGACGCCGGGAACTTCCGTCGCGTCTGACGGGACGAAGTCGGGCGCGGTCTGGGGACAGCCCGCAAGCACCGGCCGAAGGGG
>JBEKAD010000372.1:0-5795 GCA_050018435.1 Terriglobia bacterium | reverse complement strand
CGGCACCCACACCCTCTGGCTGGGCTTGCAGCGCCTCGACGACCTCACCGCCATGTGGAAAATCCTCGCTCATCCCGCTCACGCGCCCCCTGTGTCCAGCCGAAGATATGGGTAAAGACCAGTTGGGGGAGAGGGGGGACCGCAAGGCGGTGGGTGAGGGGGTCTCTCCAGAACAAATTCATGAATAATTTCCTCAAACCCCTTTTGTGAACAGTATTGCTTCTAACCCTGATTCTTCCCCCGTGAGGAAGGACTTGATCCTGTCGGCAGAATCCGGCACATATGGACGCGGTGTACAGTTTACTTTTCTCGGCCTCCCGTTCAACGCCTTTCTCCTTTCTTTTCATTAACATCGTTTCAGAATGAATATAACTCATTTGTTTTCATCAACATCGTTTCAAGGCCGGAAATTGACATTTTTTCTCCATTTGTTTTCAACAACATCCTTTAACTATCCTTCATTTTGGGCCCTTTTTTTGGGGGAGCCCTCGCTGCCCAAGCGTAATCTAACTCGTTTTATTTCAATTAGATAGATTTTTCAAAGGTCTTGGCTCTCCACCGATAACCCCTTTATTTTCTGATACATCGTTTCAAACGGCGGCCATTATTGTAGCGCCGACCTTTAGGTCGGCATTTTTCGCGAGTGCTCGACCTGCCGACCTGAAGGTCGGCGCTACATCCGCACGTGCCGCCCTTCGCCCAGCTCAGAGCGTGCCCGGAGAGCAGCGAATGGGGCAGGGGTCTAACAGGCTGATGAAAAAGCCGTTCGGCACGACGTAGCGGCGGGTTTACCCCGCCATATCCCTATTGTTTTCAATGCCTGATGGCGGCGTAAAGCCGCCTCTATGCCCTTTTTCACCAGCCTGCCAAAGGTCGGCGTCACTTCGCCCCCCATTTATAGCGCAATCTGTGCATTTCGGCCAATAAGTCCGCCCGATTCTTGTCGATTATCGCTCAATTGCCGCATTTTCGTGCAAAAAGCCGTGTTTTTCGCTAGACATTTTGTCGACTCGCCTGTGTTTTCATACACATAGCCGGGTCGATCTTCATTTTTAACATCTCTAAGGGTCAGCGTTCCGTTTCGGACCCTGAAAAGCATATTCGTGAGCCGCCAAGGGGGAGTGAATAGTGGACAGTGGATAGTGGCCAGCGGTCAGCGTTCAGCAATCGCAAATCGTCCATGGTCAATCCTGACTCCTGTCTCCTAATTCCTGACTCCTAGCTCCTGACCCCTGACACCCGACGCTTGGCCATAGTGCGTGATTCCACCCCAACATAATTCTCCGTTTAATAGCCAAGCATTAACCATGCCATAGTCTAGAAGAGTTTCCTGCGAGTGGGGAAGAATCGCAAATAAGTGGGTCTAATTGTCCACCCGTTTCCTACCGGTGGGAATCGCTAATGTGGAATTCCTGCGTTCGCTAATTCCCCTCCTGGTTCAGGAGGTCCGATTTGCGGACTCCGATGGAGTCCATCGGACTCCAGAAATCGGAGGGGCCAGGGGGTGGTCAAGTATTCGTAGCGCGGACCTGTCTTGAAGGTCCGCGGCTTTTCGCGCCAATCCGGGTAACGGACGGAAGACCGTATCCCATGGCGCAAGAAGGTGCGAAAAAATCCTCGTAGGGGCACGCCATGGTGTTCTGTGTCCAGACATACTTTACAGCGTGTAATCTGTAAACCATCTCCTGATACAACTTGTAAAGGATGTCATGATACCGAACACCATGGCGTGCCCCTACCTGAATGTTCAATGAGTTACACCTGGTGAAATCCCCGGTTTTCAAATTTTTTCACACGTTCGACAGCCGTGGGGGAAAAGGGAAGTGGAAATGCTTCTCAAGCCCCGGCAGGGGCGACATCATCACGACGGACCGAGCGGGCTTCTGATGTCGTCCCGATCTGATCGGGACTCACACTCTGCGCTGTGCGATCCCACGGCTGTTCGCCGTGGGCCACAGGATGTCGTCCGTCAACTGACGGACTTTCGGATGTTGCCGATGCCGTTAGGTTAGCGCTTATGAGGTTTTACCTGCGGCTACTCACGTTTGGCCCCTGCCGGGGCCTGCCACGGCCCCATCAATCCTCCCCTTCGGTACCCGTTTCTGACATCGCCGGTACCTGTGAGAAATCCGCCGCTAATCCTTTCCCAACACCGCCACGGTGCTTTGCCATACTTCTCCTTCGGCAGTCCGGCTGCTTTCCGTGCCGATATGAAGAAGCTTCAGGCCGTGGCGCAAATAGTGGTTTACCTGTTCCTCCCCGCTGTCTTCAGACATCTTGAGAGCGGAGCAATACTTGCAGCATTTCCAGAAGCTGCTGCTCACCTGAACAACCTCTTTCACATCCTGAAGCTTCATCACTTCCCTCATATCTGCCGGCGAAGGTCACTTGCTGTTCGGCCCGGATTTCTCCGCGCCGATGGCTGAATCCGCCTTCGCGGGAGGGTCATCCGGACGGATGGGTTTACGCGGAATCATCTCATCACACATCGCGGCGTTATAAACAAAGTCCGCCATAATCGTCGCCGCCTGCTTCAAGTCCTCGGGACGGATATGCTCGTAGGAGTCCATGTTCGAGTGGTGGGTCAGATCGCCGTAATCCATGAAGTCCTGGATGAACTGAAAACCGGGAATGCCTACCGCATCAAAGGAAATATGGTCCGTCGAACCGGTATTGCGCATGGTCAGCGTGGTCATCCCCAGGTCGCGGAACGGTTCCATCCACTTCTCGAAGATGGGCCGCACCTGGGCGTTCTCTTGCAGATACACGCCGCGAATCCTGCCCGGTCCGTTGTCGAGGTTGAAGTAGGCGGATATCAGCTTCTGCTCCGGTTTCAACTGGAGCGGACCGCCGGGCGGGCGCTGCCACGACGGCAGGATCTGGTCGCGCGGCTCGGTGGATTCCGGGCGTGAGCCGAAATGCTCCTTGACGTACCCGCGCGAGCCGAACAATCCTTGTTCTTCTCCGGACCAGAGCGCGATGCGGATAGTTCGCCGCGGCTGGACGCCGAGCTTCCTGAGCAGCCGGACGGCTTCCATCACCACCGCCACGCCGGCGCCATTGTCCGTGGCGCCTTCCGCCGCGTGCCAGGAATCCATGTGTCCGCCCAGCATCACCACCTGATCCTTCAGCTTGGGGTCGACGCCCGGAATTTCGGCGAGGGTGTTGTAAGCCTTGTCGTCATCGTCGTAAAACTTGGTTTCCACATTCATTTCCACTTCCACCGGCGTCTTCTTGGCCAGCAGGCGCGCTATGCGGCCAAAGTGCTCCACCGCCAGGGTGACGCGGGGAACCTCAATCGTCTTGCCTTTTTCGTAGCTTCCACCGGCTTGCACTTGGATGGCGCCCTCATCGCCGGGCAGCCGCGTGATATCCAGCACGGCCGCCACGTGTTCCTCGCGGAAAAACTTGGTCAAGTCCGCTTGCAACTGGTAACGCTGCAAAAACTCCGCCCGGCGCGCGTTGGGCCCCCCGGAAGGTTGGTAAGCGGCGATCTTGTCCAGGTCGGCGGCGTCGTCACGGCTGAAAATGGGCTTGTCGCTGGGCTCCGGCAGGCGGGCTTCGCCTAACAAAACGATCTTGCCCGCCAGTTTGCCGCGATACTTTTCCAGGTCGGCGGCGGTCGAGGCAATCACCTGCGTCACTTCACCGCGCAGCGGTCCGCTGGTTCCCGGCGTCCAGGCCTCGGGAAGCGCCAGGAATTGCATGTAGTCGGGCGAGATCATGCGGACTTCGCAAAGTTGGTAGGCCCAACCGCGCCCGAACGGTCCCCAGGACTCCAGATGCGCATTCGCCAAGCCCCACTGGGTGAACTCCTCGCGCGTCCATTCGTTCGCCTTTTTCATGTTGGGGGAGCCCGTCAGGCGCGGGCCAATGTCGTCGATGAGATAGCTCATAATGTCCATCACCTGACTGTGGTTGTACTCCTCTTGCCGCAAGCGGGTGATGAACTCAAGGTCAGGAATTTCCGGCCAGGTTGCGGCAGGTGCGGCGCTGGCAGCGGCGGGGGCTTCTTTCGGTTTCTCGTTTGGCTTCTTGCCGGCATGAAGATTAGCGGCGAAGAAAAGAATGCTGACCAGGGCCGCGGCGACGGCCATCCAGCTAAGGTTTCGGATTCTCATGCGAACGGTGTACCTCCGGACAAAGATTTTCCACCCCAGAGAGTATGCAAAGGTGGGGATGGGCGCAAGCGCAAAGCGGTCTACCCGGTCCGCGAGTGGGAACCGTGGTTGGGGAAAGGCATCACAGGACTAATAAAACGCGTCTTCTCCAAATGTCAGCGTAGCAGGGCTCGGTGCATCTAAATAATAAGGAGGACGTTGTAACGCGATGGTTTTTGTAGAGGCGGGCTTCAGCCCGGCATCGCGCCTTCAAAAAGCTTTGTCCGCCTAAACAGGTTTAGGAGTGGATGAGTTTCTCGACGTTGGCCTTGCGCAGTTCCTCGGCGGCGCGTTCAGGCGGCACGGAGTTGTAGTAGACATCCTTGAGAAAATACGAGCGCGAGGCGGAGTGGCGCACAGGAATCAGTTCCAAGTGCCAGTGGAAGTCCTCGAGCAAAGTGCGCCAATGGTCGGGGCGTTCGAATTTGGCATGCAGATTGGGCGTAGTGTGCAAAGCGAGGTGGTAATCCTGGGCTACCGACTCCAGCCGCAGCAAGACGGATTTAAGGAATCGTGCGAAGTGAAGCTGGCGTTCCCAGGTGGTCAAATCCTCCTCAAAGGCGTAGTGGTGCTCCAGGGGAAGAACCCAAATCTCGTAGGGCGCGCGCGAGGCGAAGGGGCAGAAGGCCACGAACTGGTCGTCCCACTCCACCGTGCGCACTTGCTTGGAAATCTCCTGTTGGGCGATGTCGCAAATCAGGCAGCGCTCCTTCACGGAGAAGTAGCGCTGAAGCGAGCGGAGTTCGTAAACGACGCGGCGCGGAATGAAAGTCGTCGCGGTGATCTGGGAGTGCGGGTGGTCGGGTTCCTGCCCCGCCAGCTTGCCCTGATTGCGGAATACGCTGACGTAGCGAAAGCGCCGGTCCTTCTTGAGGTCCACCAGGCGCGAGACGAATGCCCGCAGCACCTGCGCCACGTTTTCATCGCGGAGGAGCGACAGGCGCAGATGGTGGTCGGGGTTTTCGATCACCACTTCGTGCGCTCCCAGGTTGCGCATCTTGTCGTAAACGCCCTCGGCGCACCGCTGCGCGTGGCCTTCAATGCGATAGATGGGGCGCACATGGGGGGTAACGCGCACCTCCCACCCGCCCTTGCCATTGACGTGCGCATAGATGGTTTGCGGGGTCAAAGCTTCCTGGCCGGGGCAGAAGGGACAGACCTCGAGGTTCGGCCAAGTGGTCTCGCCGTCTTCCTGGATCACCCAATTCATGGAGATAGGATCTTTCCGAAGCTGCATCGATCCTCCCAAAAGCAGTGAACAGTGGGTAGTGGAAAGTGAAAAGTAAGAGCTTCAACTTCTGCGCCGACGGTTCCTCTCCACTGTCCACTATTCACTATCAACTATCCACTGCCCACTATTCACTTTCCACTACCCACCATCCACTGTCCACTATCCACTGTCCACTGCTCTAGCGTCACCGGGAAGCGAAACTCCCCCAGAGGATTCATCGGCGGGTTCCGGTTTCTTCTTAACTCTGGAGGTGCGAATGGGGCTTGAGAGAAGGGACTATAAATGCCTTCCGACCTTGTTCGCGCTACCCGGCCTAAAAGCTGCAATCAACGCCGCCACCCACACGGCGACCGTCAACTGATCTTGCGCTGCCTATTAAACGTCGGAGGTCCATTTGTGTCAAG
>JBEKAD010000371.1:0-5808 GCA_050018435.1 Terriglobia bacterium | reverse complement strand
TGCTCCCCTCTACCCCAGCCAAAGATCGCCGTGCGAAGTTCCTCCCACCACACAACCGTGCTCCTCTGCCTGATCCTTCCGCACCTGACCGACACCTGAAGGTCGCCGTGCGAAGTTCCTGCACCCTGTGGGGGAGGAATGGACTCACGTTGCCGTATCGCGTATACTTACGATCACGGGTTAACCTGGAGAAGATGCCCATGAATTTGACGATAAAACTTCCCGATGAAGATGTTGCGGCCCTAAGAGCCAAGGCCACGGCGCAGGGTATCACCGAAGAGCAATACGCCCTGCAGGTTTTGGAGCAGGACTTGGCGCCCGAATGGCTTCGCCAATCGTGGGCAACCGCCAAGGAAATCGGATTGGACCAGCTTTCCGCCGATCAGATCGACGCGGAGATTGCGGCAGCGCGAAAAGCCAGGCGCGAAGCCAACCCGCACCCCGGCGCATGATCCGCGTTGTTATCGACACCAACATCATCGTCTCGGCACTTTTACAACCCCTCGGACCTCCGGCCCAGGTTTTCTTGCTGGCCGTCAGCGGCTCGATCCAGCTCTGCATCACCGGGGAAGTGTATGCCGAGTATGAAGAAGTCATTCGGCGGCCCCGATTCCGCCGCGACGAAAGCGTGATCGTCGCCGCACTCGATTCCATTCGTGAGAAGGGTTTTTGGGTCAGGCCGACGGAAACCGTCCGGGCTTGTGCCGATCCCGATGACGACATCTTCCTGGAGTGTGCTCAAGCTGCCCGAGCGGCCTATTTGGTGACCGGCAATACTAAACACTTCCCCGCCACCTGGCGCGAGACCCGAATTGTCGCGGCCCGACACTTTTTGGAAATCATAGCCAGCGAACCCGAACAACAACGCCGCCGCGATAACGATTGAAATTCACAAACCGGAGTTCTTCCGCAGGGAAAACCACCAATCTCAAAAATAGGAGTCTGTGCTCGGGTTTGGGAGCGTGAATTTACGGGAGAACCTTGTCACTCGTCACTCATCACTCGTCACTGCTTTAAAGAAGCCAGAACCGGCCACGGTTTGGACGCGGTGACAGAGATGTGGCCCGTGTTCGTGGGGCGCATACATAAAAGGCAATGTGTGCGCCACCCGCGGTTGTCGTCTGCGTTAGCGGCTCACCAACTCTAGAGCGCGGTGGCCAAAAGGTGTATGCTCGTTACGTGAGACAAGGTGAGCGCAACACGAGCGTGCCGGAAGACGTGGACGTGAAGCGGAATTGTGCAGCTCACCATGAGGCCGGCCACATTGTTATTGCGGCGGCCCAGGAATTGAGACTGCGGCCCGAGGGTCTTATGGTCGATCTGCGTGGCGAGGGCCTTGCCCGCTACTGCCAGCCGGACGAGTCCGATCCTTCGCGGGAGCGCGTTATTATCGCTATGTTCGCCGGGTTCTACGCGGAGAAGCGCTTTCGCGAGGAGCGCTCTTACCCTGCCCCGAGTAAGGATAACCTGTGGGACTGGTGTGAGGCGCGCAAGGTATTATGCAGACTGTCCTGCGCGCCACCGCGAAACTCGGCCCTTACGGGAGAGGAGTACTCGAAACACCCGAAAGTGGCGCCGATCCAGTGCAAGCTGGAGAACCGATCAGAGCATCTCGTCGAGCAGAATTGGCTTGCCATCAAGGCACTTGCCACTGCCCTGTTGGACAAGGAGTGGGAGCGGCTAAAGCCTCTCAAAAGCGGATGCACGTGGTCAAATGAGACCACCGCGAAATACGTGGCAGGAGAGGAAGTGGTCAGCATATTGGGACGATACGGGATTGACGCTGTCTGTGACCCCGACTGTTGAACTCAAACGTGCCACATAGGGCGCAGATGAGCGAACAGAAGCCACCATCAAGCGCCCTGCCCTTCTTCATTGCCTCAAGACTCTGCAGGAGGATGACACGCTCATAGTTTGGAAACTCGACCGATTGCCCCGCAGCTTGCGCGAACTCATTGCGATGCTGGAGGACTTCAACAAGCGCGGCATACATTTCCGCTCACTCACCGAGAAAATCAACACCACGACACCGGGCGGCGTGCTGATCTTTGATATCTTCGCCCCGCCCTCGCAGAATTTGAGCGCGGCCTGATTATCGAACGCACCCACGCCGGGATGAATGCAGCCCAAGCCCGAGGCGTCAGGCCCGGATCCAAGCCGAAGCTATCCCGGCAGCAGATCGAACACGCCCGGAAGCTGATCGAGGACGAAGGCCGGAGCCGCGATTACGTGGCCGACCTGTTCAAAGTCGGACGCACCGCCCCTTACCGGGCGCTTATCACGGGCAGGTGAGAAATCGCTTCGTAGGAGTGTAAAGTTCTATGTCAATTAACTGGCAAGACATAATCGCGAGATTCGTTGCAACGGTAGGTGGAGGGGCCGTAGTGCTGGCCGCCGCCGCTTGGCTAATCAAAACCCTTGTCTCTAACAGATTGGTGCGCGACGCCGAGAAGTTCAAGATCGAAATAAAGTCAAGTGCTGACACCGAGATTGAGCGAGTGAAGGCATCTCTTGCTCGGGCATCCCGCGTGCATGAACGCCAGATCGACATCCTTCAGAATTTGTATCGCTATCTTTACGAGGCACAAGACCTTTTTCAACGGATGACCTCCGCTGGGGGGTACAAAGATGAGATAAGCCCCGAGTCGTACGGCGACTTAGTTACTAAGGCTATGCAATCCGCTTTCAACGAACTTGTGCAGGGTAGGCTGCTCATCCCCTCGGCGCTTGCGCAGCAGTGCGACAGCTTCTTTAATACCGTACTGAAGGGGCGGATCAATTTTTCTATCGCTCAAGACCGTATCATGGACATGGACCCCGGTAAGCGAGCCGAGTTCTGGAAAGCCGCTGCGACAGTGGCGCATCAGGAGGTTCCGAAGATTTTACTGCAAATTGAGGAAGCCGCCCGCGCCGTGGTACACGGTGAGCCGCGCGATTGCATATAACGTCCTTTATGTCCGGCTATCCCCTGCCCTCCCAACCGACATTCTTCACATCCGTGCGCTAACGCAGCAAGGCCACCTTGCCAGCCCCCCGCCCCGGATGCTGGGCGCCTTTCCTGTATGCCGAGGATCTCCGCGCCGGCACGGCCTTTCTCCCGCGATCATTGGCCACAACTGAACCCCATGCCTTCCAGCTCTTTCCGTGCGCTTAGGGTCTTATGGAATAGGTCTATGTAGCGGGCCAGTTTCTCACTATATTCAGGCATCGCATCTGGCCCCGATTTCTCTATGGCCTCGTGAGCTTTCTTGCTGCGGGCATCGTCTTCGGGTGACAGGCCCGTCACAGCTAAGAAACGATCTCCCGGGTTTGTGTTCAAATTGGCACAGTACTCTTTTCCTAGGGCGACCGCATCTGGATGATGTGGATCGACCTCGTACCAATTCTGGAGTTCTCGAAGCACTGCCAGCTCCCGCCGATAAAAGCCGAGGGTGAGATCAAGAAGGTTGTTGATGTTTTCGGCGGTAGGCTCCTCGATCTGTTTGATAGAAGAGACTGCCGGTTTTAAACTTCCCTTTTCATCCGCCGCGACTTTTGATTCTGCCGGCCCCAGATAGATGCGCTTTACGATTTCGCCGGTTTCTGCTGAAATAAACAGCGTTTCGGTGCAACCTATGACAGCATAGTTGCCTCGCATTTCCCTCTCGTCCCCGTGAAGGCGGATCACACTGTCAAGTGCAATACCCGGAGGGGCCGTAAATGAGATTCTGGTCCCGGCAGCAGTGACTTTGACTAAGTGTAAATGCAGGATGTCATTGGGGTCTTTCGAGAATTCAGCTTGCCGGGACGCCGCCCATTCTTCGCAGGGAGTCGGTCGGCCTTTTGAATCTAACGACTTTAGATCAATGCGCTTCACGATTTCGCCTGTTTTATCTGAGATAAACAGAGCTTCGGTGCACCCCCAAGTTTTGTACCCTACGCTGTGCTCCTCGTCCCCGTAGACCTCGATTTCGGCGTCCAGTCCTGGGCCTGGAGCGCCTGTGAAAGAGATTACGGTACCGGCAGCGGTGATTTTGTAGTTCTGCATAGATGCTACCTTTGCTTCACAATAGGTCTTCCCGACCTCCTGAGCCCGCGCCGCACATGAAAAGGCGAGCACGATCAGCAGGGCGACCTGAATGCTTTTCCCGAATTTAAAATCCATAATATCGTTGCGTGTCATGTCCACTTCCTTCCTTAAAATTTCGATTCTTCCTTCCGCCCGTTGGATTCCGAATCCGCTCCCTCCAGTAGGTCTTCAACCAATGCCCCCGCCTGAGAGTGAGAGTATCTGATCTAATCACTGATTTTCTTCTTATAAATAAAAAGCCCGCATGCGTCCGCCACCTCAGTGGGGTCCGGCAAATCGAACTCCGCGGTGATGTTACCCCCCAGGTACTCAGACACTCGAATGACAGCCTTTCTCGCCGGCACGCTAACATTTTCCTTGTACATGGCTTGGTGACTATAGAGGAGGCGTCCGAGGACTTCGTCCTTAAAATCCATCCCGAGACTCCCAAGGGGCTCCCCTAGGAAAATCGCGGAAAAGTCTGTACTGTGGAACCAAAATTCAGACCTCACTTTCCCGTCGTCAATCCGATATTGAACTTCTACCCCACTCGCAGCCCGCGGTCCGATCAACGCGGATTCATTAGAACCCACCTTTGAATCAAGAACCGCGCCCACAACAATATATGCGTCAAGGAGCTTGCCGCGTCGGTGCCGGTTGGACCTCCATTTGTTCGGGTCGCAATCGATGACAAACGTGGGACTGGATATCTTGCTGTTTTGAGGAGCCTCTAGAAACTTGCCTTCCAGTCTAAATCTGGCTGATTTCGTGCCTTGCAAGGCGTCTGTCTTCTCAATTCGAGTCCATTTTTCCTGGGACAAGCCGATGACCGGCATGACCAGCAAAGTAAAAAAAGCCAAGAAAGCCACATAAGTCTTGTTCATTTGATCTTCCTCCGTCACTACCCTGGATTTATCACAAAGCCTTCCAAAATTTCGCTTCTGGCTAGCCCCGAGAATAGACCTCCGAGCGCGCGTCCAGTTCATCGCTCCTCATACCGGAAGCCTGCTCGAACGACATATACGCGGGCGTGCCGAGCACCATCCCGGTCTGTGTGTGGGCGCCGGACTCGCGCAGCTTGGCAATGCCGAAATCGACGATTTTGACAACGAAATTCGCCGGTGGAGATGTGGGCGCTAAAGCGCCTTCCACCTGTGCCGGCGGGGACGCCAGCGCTACGGCCTGTGCTGGCGGGGACACCGGCGCTACAGACTCGTCGTCGGGATAGGTCAGGAAGATGTTATCGGGTTTGAGGTCACGATGAATGATGCCCAGCTTGTGCGCGGCGTTCAGCCCCCGCGCCACTTGCTGGAGAATTTCCGCAACCTCCGGCACTGGAAGTTGACCCCGCCGCGCAAGGGCCTGGCGGAGAGATTCGCCTTCCAGAAACTCCATGGCAATGTAGGGCGTGCCGTCATCGGCCTGGCCGGATTCGTAAATGGTTACGACATTGGGGTGATGGATGCGGCCCGTGGAAGCCGCCTCATTCTGAAAACGCTGGAGGAAGTCGGGGTCATCCAGGAGCTTGCGGTTCAGGACCTTGAGCGCCACCGGACGGTTGCCCACCGCGATCTGCTCGGCGAGGAAGACCGCACCCATGCCGCCTTGACCCAATTGGCGGATCAGCCGGAAACGGCGCGAAAGGCTCGCAGCGAGATGGGCGTCGATCTCAGTCACAGCGGCACATCCTCGGCGACACACTGGTTGCGGCGCGGCTCACCCCCCCGCGCTTCGCGCGCCCCGCCGCGGTTGAGGAGGGG
>JBEKAD010000370.1:0-5814 GCA_050018435.1 Terriglobia bacterium | reverse complement strand
AATTGGCGCCTCTCTCCTGGGATTGTGGGGATTACCTTACACGATAGTGGAGGCCGTCGCCCTTCACCACGGCCCAAATCGCGTGCCGCATCAGAACTTTGACGCGATTTCGGCCGTCTATGCCGCCAATCTCCTGGCCCATGAGCTGGAGGAGTCCTCCAGCGAGGAGCCGGCAGTCTACAACTTGGAGAACTACCAAGAGGAGTTAACCATGTTGGGGGTCTGGGAGATGATCCCCAAATGGCAAGCCATGGCGAGAGAGATCCCGGCGTTGTTGGTGGAGGCATGAGATGGCTGAGCTGGTTCGCCCGCGGATTCTATTGGTGGACGATGAAGTGAATGTGCTCGAGGGCCTGCGGCGGCACTTGCGGCCGCATTTTGACGTGACCATCGCCCTCGGGGCCCAGGCCGCTTTGGAGCTGGCCGCGTCCCATGGGCCGTATGAGGTGGTCGTCTCCGACCTGCAAATGCCCGGGATGGATGGTGTCACCCTGCTGTCCTGCATTCGGAAGGTCTCGCCGGACACGGTGCGGGTGCTGCTGACCGGCCACGCCGACGTTGATGCGGCGGTCGCGGCGGTCAACGAAGGGAACATCTTCCGTTTTCTCAACAAGCCTTGCCCGAGCGGGGCTCTCCTCCGGGCGCTGGAGGCTTCCGTCGAGCAATACCGGCTGATCACCGCCGAGCGCGTGCTCTTGGAACAGACCCTGCGGGGCAGCCTGCAAACCCTTACCGACATCCTGGCCTTTGTCAACCCCGTAGCCTTTGGGCGCGCCCTCCGCACCCGCAAGATCATCGGCGAATTGGCTCACCTCCAGAAGGCAGCAGACCCCTGGCAGGCCGAAATCGCCGCCATGCTGGCGCAGATCGGCTGGGTGACCCTTCCCGCCGAAACCTCCAGCAAGCTCTATCATGGCAAGGAACTCTCCGCGTCAGAGCAAGCTCTGGTGGATAACCTTCCCGCCGTGACCGCGCAGCTCCTGGGTAACATCCCCAGGCTGGACCCCGTCCGGGAGATCCTGCGTCACAAAGACACGCGCTACGACGGCCAGGGAACTTCTCAAGGCACGATATCCGGCAACGCCATCCCCTGGGGCGCCCGCGCCCTCAAGGCCGTCTCGGATTTCGACGTGCTGGAGTCCCGAGGGTTCTCGCCGGAACTGGCGCTGGATGCTATGCGAGCCCGCACGGGGTGGTACGACCCCGCCATTCTGGAAGCGCTGGCCAGCCTCCGAGGAGGGAAGCCCTGCGACACGACGGTCATCCAACTCCCTCTCCAGGCAGTCCAGCCGGGAATGGTCTTCGCTGAAGATGTCAAAACCCACTCTGGCCTGCTGCTGATCGCACGCGGCCAGGAGGTCACGCTGAGTCTGGTCGAGCGGATTAAGAATATGGCGCTGAATTCGAAGATCAATGCTCCCGTGCTGGTCATCGTTCCCGTTCAGCCCCCCATCCCCGCCAGTGCAGGAGCGGCGAGTATTCCCAGCGGGCCTCCCCCCGCAGGAGAGACTCAGCCCCACCGCGCCGGCGTCTGAGCGGGCCCGCCCCGCAAACAAGATAAGCCCGAACCCGACGCTGCCTGTAAATTCTTGTCGCCCCACAAAGCTGCCGTCAATACTTCCTCCAGGTTCCCTGCATCGGCCCTTGGCCGATGCCAGGACGAGTGTAATCGCACACGCCTTGGGGGAAGATCGCCTTTAAACGGGTCAATTGCTCCTCGGTCAAGGGGTGAACATAATCGTTGGGGTTCACGGGCTTCAGAGCACACTTCAAAATGTCTTCGGTCAACGGTTCGCCCGCTGCAATCCGCGGGTCTCCGTGGGGCGGAAACAACTGGTTGCAGCGCCCGTTGCCACCATAAGTCCTCTTCTCGACGATTTTCTCTCCGTCTTCAGACCAGCAAGCGTCAGCGATGCCATCCGGCTTGGTGGCGGCAATCTTCTCTAAAGCGCTATGGGGCGAATGGTCTTTGGCGATGTTGTCGAGCCATTGATCCATCTGGGGCATGAGGATTTTCACCTCGTCACCGAAGGAAGCGCGCAACTTCTTGCCCGGCTGGGCAGTGAAGGGGAACGTCAGAATCACTTGGTTATCCGCACTCCCGTTGGCAGCCTCCAGGCGCGCCCTGGTGACGAACGAACGGAATTCATCGTGGATATCGGGCACCGTATCAACATAAGCGCGAATATCGATGATGGGAATGGAACCCAGACCGCCACTCCCGGCGTTGACCTGGCCCGTCTGGTAAGCAATGCGCAGCGCTTCCGGATCTCCCACCATGCGGGTGGCCACGATTTTGCCATCGTCGTCATAGCCTCCCACCTTCTCATTCAATTCCAAAAACTGCTCGGCATTAATCTTCCCACCATTGAACGCCACCAACCCGTATTGAACCCCGACGTTATCAAGCGGGCGGCGTGCAAAGCCGGTTTTGGGATCGGGGCCGAAAACGTTGATTTCGTTATCATAGACGTCGCAGCGCGCGCCCTTGCGGTTTGATACCGGGTCATAAACCAACGCGCGGGGAATAATCGAATTGCACGTCATGGGCTGGTTCAGTTCGGGAGAGAAGTGAGATTTGATCCACGAATTGCCTTTTGATTCCTTCGCGCAAGTGCCCCAGGTGGCGAAACCTGATACCGCAGTTTTTTGCTCCTCGGCCCAGGGCTGGGTGACGTTTTCGAGGGCATGCGCCATGAGGGTGCAATCGACGACGCCCGGAACCACGGTCACGATGTCGGGATAGCTCATACTCGGGATGATGCCGTCCAGCAGGCCGGGATAGTTCTGCCCAATCAAGTGCTGTTGCATCGACCCTCCCGAACCACCCCATCCGATGGTGTGCACCGGGACCCCGAAGCGTTTAACGAAGTGCTCCTTCACCATCGCCATGGTTTCTGCTGAGATGACCTCATCGCAGTTATTGCCAAACACATTGAGTGACGACGCGGCGTGCGCATAGCCGCGGGAAAGAAATAGGTCGTCAACGGCTTCGGGGGGACGGCCTTGGCGATATCCCCCATTGCACCCACCCCCAAAGCTGTAAACCAAGCGGCGGTTCCACCCCGGAGTCTCCGTCCAGGCGTCGGGCAACGGCGTTCCTGGCTCATGCAAGAAAGCAATTTCATAGATTGCCCGATTGATTGTGCCCATCTCCCTGCGAACGATATATTTGACTTTCTCGCCCTCGCTGGTTGTGACTTCAGCAAGGTCGTCGGGACGCGGCCCCGAGGGGTCGTAGCGCTTGAATCCGGGCGGCGGATCTCCCGGTTTGCGCTTCGCCATACGATCGGCCACCGTGATAGGCTGGGTGGACTTGTACAGGTAGGTGACTTCAGTTTTCGCGCTGCAATCGGCATCGAGCGCGGGGCCCAAGCCCATCAACTCAGTCTGGCAAATGAACGGCGTCTGGTGAGGACCGGAGAAAATGGGGCCGGTAAGCGCATGATTGATGATCTCAAGCCGTGCCCGGACTTTGCGGCCGGTCTTGACCTCCAACCTGTTCTCCCCCGGCGCCAATCCGTCGACGAGGCCAACCAAGGTATGAGTGAGAGGACTTGCATGGAATGCGCTGGTGACGTCCCGGCCATTCACCCCAATGGAGAGCTTTTTCGCCAGAATTTCGGCGGGACCTGTGACTTGAACTAAGGCGTCTCCTCCGCTCACCATGTCCGGCTTGGAGGAGAGCGTCTTGACCTCCAGTCGCTGGGAGGCGAGCGCCGGCTGCGGCGCCGCGGCAGCCGTCAGAACCAGCAGGGCACACAAGGCTAATGATTCACGGTGTCTCCCGAGCCAGTTCAATAACTGTGCATGAAACTTCATAACCCAATTGGGGTGTTTCATATGCTTCTCCCTTAACTCCCTCCGTCCTAGCGCGAACGGGCGGAGGGACGAATTCCAAGCATTTCGGCGTCACTTCTATCACGCCTATGGAAGCTTCGTCCAGCAAGATACGAAAAACCTGGAGCGGCGATTTTGCACCGCCATCCGTGCGCTTAAAGCAGGGCTTCACTCCACCGGCACTGGGTAGTGGTGTCATTTGCGAGACACGAGCGCCCGCAGGTGCAGTCATTCCCGCGAAGGCGGGAATCCAGTCTGTTGGCGGCGCATTTCCAATGGCTTGCGGAGTGGATTCCCGCCTTCGCGGGAATGACCAGTATTTCAAGGGGGATCCCATTCCATATGACACCACTACCCAGTGCTGATTCTGGTTGACGCATCGCGGTCAGTTCGGCCACTATGGCCGCGAAGAAAAGACTCACCACGGAGCGCACAGAGACCACAGAGAAAAGTACTTCTGCTTGCGCGGATAGGGATTACGGTTCCTTAGTTTGATGACCCTCAGTTCTTATCTCGTCTGTTCTCTGTGGCCTCTGTGGCCTCCGTGGTGAAACCCTTCTTGGGTTGCAGCGTGCTGCTCGGCTATGGTAAAGCCTTATTGGATTTCCGTAGGGGGTGAATCCTATGAATGAGACTCAAAACCGACTGAAAGCTCGTTGTATTGCCTGCGTGTTCTTTGCCTTCATAATGACTAGCGGGCTGATGCTGCCCGGAAATGCCCAGACCAAGCCCGCGAATCCCTCGCCTGCCTATCTGAATACTTCCCTGCCGGTGGAAAACCGTGTTGACGATCTCGTTTCGCGCATGACCCTGGAAGAGAAGGTCCGGCAAATGCAGCATACGGCGCCGGAAATCCCTCGACTCGGGGTTCCTTCCTATGACTGGTGGAGCGAGGCCCTGCACGGGGTGGCGCGTTCCGGGTATGCCACGGTGTTCCCGCAGGCCATCGGCATGGCGGCAACCTGGGACTTCAACCTGGTTCACCTCGAAGGCGAAACGATTGCCACCGAGGCTCGCGCCAAGTACAACCAGGCGCAGCGCGAGGGAAACCACAGCATCTACTTCGGTCTCGATTTCTGGTCGCCCAATATCAACATTTTCCGCGACCCTCGCTGGGGGCGCGGCCAGGAAACTTACGGCGAAGATCCTTTCCTCACCGGGAAGCTGGGCGTGGCCTTCGTCGCCGGGTTGCAGGGCGACAATCCCCAATACTTCAAGGCGATCGCGACGCCCAAACATTACGCGGTACACAGTGGACCGGAACTGATGCGGCACGGGTTCAACGTCAACGCCTCGCCTCACGACCTGGAGGATACTTACCTGCCCGCCTTTCGCGCGACCGTGATGGAGGGCCACGCGGATTCGGTGATGTGCGCCTACAACGCTGTGGACGGCGCGCCGGCGTGCGCCAGCAAGTTTCTGCTGCAAGACACCCTGCGTGACACCTGGAAATTCCAAGGCTATGTGACTTCCGATTGCGGCGCGGTGGGCGATATCACTACGGGTCACAAATTCAAACCGGACAATGAGCACGGCTCGGCCGTGGCCGTCCAGGCCGGGACGGACACCACCTGTGGCAATGAGTACGTGGCGCTGGTGCAGGCTGTGCAGGACGGCTTGATCAAAGAGAGCGAAATCGACACGGCGTTAAAGCGCCTCTTCACAGCGCGATTCCGATTGGGAATGTTCGATCCGCCGAGCGCGGTCGCCTTCAACCAGATTCCCTTCTCGGAGGATGACTCACCCCAGCATCGCCAATTGGCCCTGCGGGCGGCGCGGGAGTCGATTGTGCTGTTGAAAAACCAGGATGGCATCCTGCCCTTCAAGGCGAACGTCAAGATCCTGGCGGTGATCGGACCTAACGCGGAGTCCTTGGCGGCATTGGAGGGAAATTACAACGGCACGCCGTCTCATCCGGTTTATCCCTTGGAGGGAATCCGCAAACTCTTCGCCGGTAAGGCGAAGATTGTTTAC
>JBEKAD010000369.1:0-5820 GCA_050018435.1 Terriglobia bacterium | reverse complement strand
ATTTGGACAGCACGGTGCCACCCCAACCCCCAACCTGCTCGCGAAATCGCGATTCCGGGCCTCCTAAGCCCATTCGCTGCAACATCGCAACCACCGGCCCTCCGCTAATTTGGACAGCCGTGCCTTCTGCCTAGTGCTCTTCCGCACCACCGGTAATCTTCGAATCCACGCGGAACTTGCGGTAGTCACTGTAAGCGGAAATGCCATGGATCGACTTGTGGATGAAGAACACGTGGGCATCCAGATGAACTTCGATGTAGGACGGCATCCAGACCTCGTCATTCACGAACCGTTGCTCGAGGACCACGTTGCCGCCCTTCTGCACCGAGGCAAGCAGGCCGGCCCCCACCTTCACACCCTCGAGGAAACGTGCTTCCAGGCGCACACCCTGCTTGGCATGCTCGTCAATCCAGAGAGTCCCGCCCAGAGCTTTAAGCACTTTGTCAACCAGGGAATGAGGCTGAAAATCCGGACGCGGCGCAAAGTCCATGGCGTAAACCTCGCGCCCCTGGTAGGTGTCGCGATGCAGATTATAGAAGCGGTCCGCCGCCAGGAATTTCGCCAGGGTAATAGTGTTCTTGCCGGGGTCTTCGCCCGACTCCCGCTTGGCGATCCTCGCGCGGGCCTTGGCTTCCTGTTTACGAACTTCCTCGTCCTGCTTCTGGCGCTCCCCCTCGGTCAAGGGTTTGCCATCTTTGCTAAGCAACCTTTCGATTTGCCAAGCGCCAATAAAATAGACCTCGTAATCTTTGATCCTGGCCGATTTCACACCGCCTTGGGAGTTAAACTCCTGCTCTTCATCTTTACGATGAAAAATGTAGTCCTTGCGTGCCGCTTCAATCTGTTTCTGGTTTTCCGCAACGATTTTGATGAGCGTCGTGGGATCGGTGGGAGGTGCAATCTGCGCCGCAGGCTCCGACCCGAGAGCCTTGCCCTGCGCGTAAACCGTCGATGCACACGCCCCAGCGAGCAACACAAGGCAAGCGAATCGAGAAATCGCCGTGCAGGTCCGTCGCAACTTCATAAATCCTCGGGACTCGGGATTCGGGACTCGGGGTTCGGGCCGAATCGCCGCGCAGGTCCGTCCCCACCCCAAGTATCCTCCATCGCCGCAGTTCGGTGTCTTCACCAATGGACGACCGTTTCCCTCAATCCCCGGAGGGGGTACATTCAATAGCCGAGCGCAACGCTCACGGAAATCGTACCACGACGGCCCGACCCTCAAAGGGTCGAATGAACCGGTCTTGCATCCCACGGCGCAGCGTAATGCGACCCATACAGGGTCGAGGAACTGGCGACGCGCTTTCTCCAAGAACCCTTCGTCCCTCTCCCCCAAGGGAGCGAGGGTTGTAAATTCAAAACAACACGTCCCTTTAATCCAAAAGGGCGAAGGTTGTAAATTCAAATCATTGCACAGCTCCGTTTAAGGCCTGGGAAACAAGGATGGAAAACAGCGCTCGGAATTTTTGGCTCCTCGGCCAGGACTCGAATCCGTCGGCTGACGGAAATCCGTCAGTTGACGGATTAACAGCCGCCTTCCAGGCGTTGCCGAATCCATTGCCGACCCCGCCTACTCTTGAGTTCTCGCTCACGGCGCATCGCCTCCGCCCGCGTCTGAAACGGCTCCTGATGCACCAACCTCCAAGGACCCGGGTGGCGCTTCGTATGAAGTGTCCCACGATACTCCGGATCATTATGCTGAGCGAGGCGGATGGCCAACTGGCTCGTTTGCCCAACATAAATTTGTCCTTGCGGGTTCAGCAGAACATACACCCAGAAGCCCATCGGGGGATCATCAGATTTGGCTCCTCGGCCAGGACTCGAACCTGGAACCCTTCGGTTAACAGCCGAATGCTCTACCATTGAGCTACCGAGGAGTATGGATGCCGATAAGTTATCGGCACCTAGAGTTTATAGCACAGGGTAAAAAGGGTCGTCAACCCAACTGCGAGGCCGGGACTCGAATCCGTCAGCCGACGGATTAACAGCCGAATGCTCTACCATTGAGCTACCGAGGAGTAGGCCTTGCACCTATGACATCGGCTGAATCGAACTTTAAGTTTATAGCACAGAGGGAGAAAGCTCGTCAACTCACGCAAAATCCCGGTAGTGGGTCAGTTTGCTGTAGCGGCGAGTTTACCTCGCCAAATGGCGGCGTAAAGCCGCCTCTACATCAAGTTGACCCACTGCCAAAATCTCTTTCCGGCAGGGGCCGACAGAATACCCGCCGGAGTTCAGGACGAAACAACTAAGAATCCAGCCTAACAAAGTCAGAATGGCCTTTCGCCATTGCCGAGCTTCACCTCAGTCACCTGCCTTGTCGCGTTGGGTTTGACCGTAGTGGGTGTGCCCATTTTCAAATTTCAGAAACTGCCGTTGGGCGGTTACGACCGGCTGCTGATTCGGATTGCGAATTTCCGAGACAGCGGTAGCGCCGGGCGGCCGAGCCGCAAAAGAAAATCAAAAGGCAAAGGGTAAAGGGTAAAAGGGAAAAGCCGTACCTCCAAAGATCATTGCCAAAAAAACAAGAAATTACGGTTTTGCAATGCCGGGGTGTGGGCCGCCCGGCGTGCCAGCAAGTTGCTGGTACGCCGGGTGGAGGGATCAAATGCCGCCAAGCTAATTGACCGTCAAGGTAACTATCTGTACGACCACATTATTCACAGGAAGCGATTGGTCGGTTACCTGGATGTAAAACGTATTTGTCACGGGAGTGGCGCCCGGGGGGGTCACCGTGCCGGTAACTTCTCCGTCAGGACTGAGGGTAAGTCCGAAGGCAGCAAGAGTTGGCCCGTGAGCCCCTGGTGTGACATCCGTAAATGTATAGTACCGGTTGGGACCCGCCGCCACGATAGAAGACTGATAGGGTTGACCGTGTGTGGCCGCAGGCAGCACGGTGGTTGTAATGTGCAGCACCGCGTTCGGAATGTGGTCGATTCCATAAGGTGTTGTGACGTCCGTGGTGGCTACCTCCGTGCCCGCGGATGTTGTGAAGGGGAGAAGGAAGTTCGTACCGGAGAGTGTTGCCAGTCCGAACGCTCCATCGGGCCGGAAAGCGATGCCTATGGGAGTGTCCGGCCCGCCGGGGTTGGGTGTGAAGAAGTGGTACGCCAGGCTAAATTGCGTCGTGCCCACCAGGGCGGTTTCGAACCCCAGGAGTTTGCTGGTGTCCTTGCCTGCCACCCAGACCGTCTGGCCGTCGGGCGAGACCCGAACCCCAGAGGGGTTAGTGGTGACGAGAAGACTGGAGACCTGAATGGAGGTCAGGGCTGCCGGCGGACTACTAAAAGTAACCGAGACCGCCCCCGTCGCATAAATCACCGTGCCGCTATCAATGCCCGCGCCGGTTATTAAACCACTTCCGTTGTCGAAACCCGTCACTGCCCCTGCCACGACTTCCAGGCTGCCCGCGGTAACAGGCGTCGGTGCAAGGGTCCCTGTGAAGGTCACTATACTGCCGTCGGGCGCTGGTGCGAGTGTCACCGTTGCCGGCGCCAGGTCGATCGCGTCGATGACCCTTTCAAACGTGTCGCTATCATTCGGATTCGTATCGATGACCTCCAGATAACCAGTGTCAGTGCCGTTTCCCTCGGTGACGAAGGCATAAAGGCCATCGGGGGAAACATCGATGAAGCTGGGCGTAAGCGCCGCTTCGAGCAGCGAAATGCAACCGTGTCCGTTCGCGCCGTGGGCGGCAGTGATCTGAGTCTTGAAGTGTGTGCTGCTGGGCTCCGCGTCGAACACGCAAACCTCATGGCCTCCCGGCCTCAGCACGTAGGCGTGGGTTACTCGCGCGACGCTATCGAGGAATGTGGGCGCCACCTTGAGGTAGCTGGCGCCGGTACCCACGTAAGGACCACCGCTGAATGCGATGGCGCCGATCACGGTCCCAAAGGTAGT
This sequence comes from Terriglobia bacterium, assembly GCA_050018435.1. Taxonomy (GTDB): domain Bacteria; phylum Acidobacteriota; class Terriglobia; order UBA7540; family UBA7540; genus Bog-366. Next base: position 1,920 of record JBEKAD010000369.1, on the reverse strand, counting down.
AGCAATGTTGGCCGGGTTCGAGTCCACTATCTGCACATTGTCGGTGCCCGCGTTGGCGACGTAAGCATACACGTCGTCAGGACTGGTTCCCAAGGTGGGGACGGCTTGCGGGCCCACCGCGACGGCCGCTGTGTCGCCGCCAAGGATGTCGAGTCCGGTAACATTCTCCGTAAGCATACTTGTTGGAGTGTCAATTATGTAGAGTCGATGGGCGACCGGGTCGGCCACGAACATATCGGTTCCGTTGATGGAGGCGGCCACATAGTTCGGATTCGCCGCTCCCCCGGGAGGAGTGAACGTCGACACGTAGCCTACGGCTCCAACGCCGCCCGAGGTATCGAACAAATCCACCGAGTTGTTGCCGTTCGCGCCCACATAAGCATAGGACGGCAAAATGTTGGCGCTAAAAGTTGGGCTCGCCGGGCAAGTCCCTGCCGTCGTGCAAGACGGTGTCGTGGCATTCCCATTGTCCGCGATGCCGATGACGACGGTCTCACCTGAACCGACAACACTCGGGGTGCCGGCGAAAGTTGCGGCCCCAGCCGGTTGGAGGACCGGCATCGTGGTGGTGAAAGCGACGCTCGTAATGTTATTGCTGCTGGCCGCCCAAGTGTAATGCGCCGCCGCGTTGTTCGGGTCGCCGGTTCCGCCGCAGGTTCCCGCACCCACTTGGCAACTAAACAGCACGCTGTAGGGTTGATTTTTTTCTCCGTTAGGGAACTGGAGATTAGACCCGTTTTGGATCACAATCTCCGGGTCCACCGTCAAGGTATCGCTACGTTTGTGGCTGGAGTCGCTGGCATCTGTGGCGGCAGGCACGGAGACGTTGGCCGTGGAGTCGCTGGCGGTGACTGTTCCGGCACTCGTACCGCCTGAAACCGTGCCAGCGCCACTGTTGCAGGTCAGAGTGACCGCCGAATCGGTCCCACTGGATGCTTGCGGGCCGTTACAGGTCGAGATGGGGGCAGGGAAACCTAAAGCAGTAATCGTCACGGGGGGCAAACCTTCGTTGGAGGACACGGTGTAAAGCAGGTCGTTAGTGCCGCCATTCAACGTGCCATAGCCCCTGCCGGTGACGGCGTCGGGAATCTGGCCGCTGGCGAAGGGCGTGGGCTGATTAACGCTTAGCGGGTTGTTCACCTGGAGCCCCGCTGCTGTGGAGGGCAGCGTGCCGGGGGGCGTGGACTGGTTGGCCGTGTCACTGGCCGTTACGCTCAGGCTGGAGTAACTGCTCTGTGCCGCAGCTACGCTCGAGGAAGAGCACGTGTAAGTGATACTCGGACTCTGATTGCAGGTAACAAAGTTAGTGGGGAAATTGTTCGGCGTGAAGCTGTAACTGCCCAAGCCGCTCCCCGACGTGATCGTATATACCAGCGGTAGACAGTCGGTGCTGCCCGAGCCGCAGGTGCTGGTTTGGCCGTACGCACGGCCGATGACGGCGGTCGGATATGGAACAGGAGGCTGGCCGGCCGTCCCGGGCTGCGTCGAGTACGTCATCTCCGCATGAATCGTGACCGTCGTGGAAGTCGAGCTGACCGAACCGCTGGGTGTCGTTTGGTTGGCCGCGTCATTCGCCGTGATGTTCAACCCCGAATACGGGGTGGCGCTGGCGGTGGCCCCTACGCTCGCCGAAGAACACGTATCCGTGTTCGACGGACTCTGCGTGCAACTGACAAAGCTGGTGGGGAAATTGTTCGCAGTGAAACCGTAACCCCCCAGCCCGCTGCCGCTGGTGATCGTGTAGGTCAGCGGACTACAGGCAGAGGTCGGCAAGCACCCCGTCCCTTGACCGTAGGCACGAGAATTCACCGCGTCCAGGTAGGGAGTGGCCGGCTGCGTCGAGTACGTCATCTCCGGATGAATCGTGACCGTCGTGGAAGTCGAGCTGACCGAACCGCTGGGTGTCGCTTGGTTGGCCGT
>JBEKAD010000368.1:0-5830 GCA_050018435.1 Terriglobia bacterium | reverse complement strand
CGGTTTCGGAACGAATCCGAACTGCTGCCGAGCGCGTGCCTCAACTTCCGCCGCCAGTCGTGCGAAGGGAATTCGCTCCGGTTCCCTCTCCACGAGGTACCAGAACAGAGCCCGTGCCAGGGGGTCAGCGGTGGTGAGTTTTATACCCGTACCACCCTCAAAGGTATCTCGAGCACCTGCCTCGAAGCTCGGCGCGGGCGATTCGGGCTTGGCAGACATGGATACAAGATACGATTTCACACAATCAGGCTTGATGGACCGATTTATGGGAACGTCCGCGTGGCATAGCAGGGTCTTGCGGAAATGACGCCCGCGCATGAAATCCAAGTATTGTTCCCTCAGGACAATATCATCCTTAATCCTCTCGATGACTTCCATGGCCATCGGCGTGAGCCCGTGCGGGACCATATCGAAGAAATCGGCCTCGGCCAGGAATTGCAAGTCGTGCTGGCTGGCTTGTTCCATGAACTGATAGAAGTAGAGCGGGGTAAACACCTCCCCGAGTTCGTCGTGGTAGAACGCCTCCGTGGCCCTCCCGGATAAGCGTTCAGACTCTTCCCGGAGTAACCTTGCGTAGGGCTCAGATCCATCGACCAGCGAGTTGGCAAGAAGCTTCAGGAGATTCAGGGCTTGCTGCGTCTTCTGTTGTGGGTCATGAAAGTCGCGATTGTGGAAGAACATCATTTCACGGAGCATCAACCGCGTATGGCAGCCTGGGAAGGTGTTGTAACTGATATACGCGACTCCTTGTGGAGTAAGGCTACCCTTGCAAATGGCCAGAATCTGCTTCGCCACAGGCTCCGGAACCCAGGAGTAGACGCCATGCACAATGATGTAATCAAACTTCCCGTAATCGGGGGCCATCTCCATCAGATCGAGATGACGGAGGGTGAGGTTCTTAAGCCCCACTTCTTCGGCGCGCGCGCGCCCTCGGGCAATCGCCGTCCCCGCGGAGTCCACGCCCACGAACTCGCTCTGCGGCAAGCCCACTGCCATGGCTGCCAGGTTCGCGCCATCAAAGCATCCCACTTCCAAAACACGGCACTGTTCGACGGGTGCGGGTTTCATGCCGAAAAGTGTCGCCACGGTCGCTAGCCGGTCAGGATGGGTGTATTGGATGGGAAAGGATGGGTAGGTCACCTCGTCATACGCTGTCACTCGGGATTCTTCCATGTATGCCCTCAACCCTCCGAACCAAACCTCCGGCCATGTCCCGGAAAGAGCTCTGAGTCCATTCGCTGTCATCCTGAGCCTTGACAGCCTGTCGGCTGCCCATGGTAGGCAGAAACTCAGGCCTAGGAAGGGTAGCGCGGACCTGTTTTGTAGGTCCGCGGCTTTTCCTTGCCCATCAGGGACTGGTTGTAGGGGTACGGCTTGCCGTACCCTCTTCATGTTTATCGCGCGACCGAACCAAGAGGGTACGGCAAGCCGTACCCCTACAACCAGGCAGTGCCCCGTGACCATTGTCAAGACATGGATGTTCCAGCACGCTAGAGGCTCCATCGCCCCGCGAGCGCACTCGGCGGGTCGGCTAGTGATTGGAAGCGGACCAGGCGAATAACCGGCTGGTCCTTCAAGGAAGCTAGCGGCATAAACCCTTTCTCAATCATCTCCTCTGCCGCCGTCTGCGTCATCAAAACTTCCGCACACGGCTTGCTTCTCGACTCACCTTCCACGGTGTAGATGTGAATGGGCAAGCCCGTGATGTCCGAGAGAGTTCCAGGACGGAGTTCCCACCCCTGTTCCGTGAAAGTCTGTGCCAGCAGCAAAGTGGCGGCAAAGGCCGGGTTCGCCCACAGATAATCGTCATGGGCGGCGGAATCAGGGATTTCCTCGAAATCAAAGAGTTCGGTTGATTCGGTTTCCTTGCCGTAAGGCAAACGAATCAGAAAGCGGGGCAAGGTCAATCCCAGATAACGTGCTTCCGCGAGACCCCGCAACGCTGTCCAGGCGGCAGCGGTCTCCGGCGCGGGCTCCTTCCTCCATTTGCGCCGATCGGGCAAGTCCGCAATGGAATCACAACCTAATAGACTGGGGCTGGCGCCGGCGATAAACGGAGCGCCCGCCGCTGCGGCCACCTTTCCCATGCGAACGAGCAGTTCAGCATCTTCGCAGGAAGAGTCGAAAATGTAGTTCCCAGCCAGAATGGCCCAGGGCTCAGCGCCGGGAGTCCTGACGGTCTTCTCCACCAACAACCGGTAGGTCCCGGTGGAACTGAGGTCCGCTGAGGAAGCGAGATCTCGCGAGAGTTCCTCCTTGCTGACGTCGATCAGCAGCACTTTGAGCCGGGAACTTGTTTCCAGGTTGCGGACCAGGAAGAAGACGGCGCGCCATGCGGACTCCAGGGCCTGGAAAGCGGGCAAGTGAAGAAGGGCACTCATTTGTGCGCTCGTCGCCATGTCGAGCAGTCCCAGCGCCTCGGCCTGCCGAGGATCCGCCTTGGGGACAACGTGCGGAGCAATAATGCCGCGGAGTAAGGAGGTCCAGGGGTCGGGTATGCGGGGAGGATGAGGCCGATCCACTTTCTGTTCCGTCTCCTCCAGCATTTGGTCGAGGAGGTTTCCTGAGACGGCTTGCTGTACGTCTGCACTCACATCCCTTGGGGGTTCCACCGGGGCTGGCGCAGCCGCCTCTGGCGGGGTTCCTCTCATGCCGAGCTCGCCCGCCATCTCGGCGAAAGTCTCTGGGTCGCTGAGTTTTTCACGTGTGTCACGCAGCTTCTGAAACAATTGGACCTGCCGGAAGAGACGGTCGGGATGAAACTCCTCCAAATCGTTGAACTTCAGGTTAAGGGGATAGCCATCTTTTCCACCCATGAGAAGGTCTATATGGGGCGACATCTTCGCGAAAACGGAATCGTAATTGTCCCGGTCAATCAGCGTGGGCCGTCGATTCGCCATAGCCTCACCAATTTCGATGAGCTGGCGATTCCCACGACCACTGAAATCTCCCAGAATGGCGACTCGGAAGGGAGTTTCCGACTCGGGTTTTGCTTGGACCCTCTCCCGGCCTGCGGTTACGTCGAGATGAATCTCACCAAAAGAATGACGGTCCGGCATGGGGATGCTCCTCACCTCGGCAATTTGAAATTGCCTCAATCGCTAGGATTTGAATCACCAGGGAAATTGTACGCTCATTGCTTCTTGCGTCCAAGCCCTTAATCGCCCTTTTCGCCCTTGCGCGGCTTCGCAAGAGGCGCGCGCACTGCACAACTCGAGGGGTCGCAGTTCCGGCAAGATCTTCCCGGCGGAACTATGCGTCTGGGGAAGCAACGGGTGGTTACATGATGAACGCTACCCAATCACCTTCCAGATTAAATTCGTTCAGGCCACCCGCAGCGTTTTTCAGAAGATAGCCTTTCCAATCTCCTCCCAGGTCGAAAATGTTGTATCCCTGCCGGTGGTTGTCAACCGCGAAGGCTGTCCACTCAAGGTTCTGATCAAACAGCAGGAGCACCGCCTTATTATGCGTGTTCACGATGTAACCGCTTAATTCCGAATCGGGCGTCCAACGACGTAACCCGGAGAACTTTGAGGTTTGTTTAGGGTCGAGCAAAGCGTTGGCCCTGGGATTGAGTGAGGGGGTGAATAGCGGGTCCAAGGATCGATTGAATTTCGGGTTGATGAGGCCGTTTCCTTGCGGGTTAATCCAGGGATTAAACAAAGGATTGAGCGAGGCGTTCGCCTTCGGGTTGATGTTGGGATTGAACAGTGGGTTGATGTTCGGATTGAACTTCACGCGCGCCGGGGGATCAGGCATGGGAATCCTTCCATATCATTGTGCAGCAACCTTCGCCCACATTTCTCACCACGCTGGAACGCTTCTTGGATCTGCCGGAAGGGCGGGGCTCGGGACACGGGAATAATCAGGAAGGCCTTGTAACGGCGGGGCTAAAGCCCCGCCCTTGCAAACCCGTCGTGAGAAATCCGGGTTAGTCCCGAAAAGTTGGAACGGCGCCAGGCGAAGGTCTCCGGCCACTGGCTCGCGGTAGAAACTGATGGGCTCAGAAACGCCCTAACTTCGTCCGACTGGGTAATGGGGATTCGGGTGGAGAACCGCGGCCCAAGCTGAATTCGTGCGCTCAGCATCAGTAGCCTACCCCGCGAGACTCCCAGAGCGCGCTTGGCCGCCCAACGACGAACCCCCTTCCCGGTTCCATGATTTCAACGTGATTATCCGGGGGAATCGGGGAATTCGGCACAGGTCAGTTACAAGGAACTGAATATCTTGTTAACCCCCGAATGATCCAACGGTCTATGTGCCCCACCCGGGAGTTCTACCTCGGTATTGGCCGAGTAGAAGAGAACACGAGCAAGGAACCGCCCCTCCAGAGTCAGGTCAGCCACCGCTTCCGCCACGGGTTTCTTGCTGTCCGGGGCCGCTTGTTTTCCCGTCTTTTGAGTCTGGATCAACAACTTGCCGGCCGGCAGGCGAGCGATGCCGACCCAACGGAAGTCGGGATTCATATCGAGCTCGAGTAGTGCCCCCCGCGCTTCAATCGCTTCCCTGATTTGTTGGAGAGCGTCGTCCATACGCTCGAGAAGTTCACTGTCGGTCATCCCGCCTCCTCAAGTAACACATGAGCTCCAAACTTCAATGAGCGGAGTCCAAAGGACTTTCTACGGAGTTTCAATGGCACGAAAAGGGCGCTGTGCTACGCCTTCTTACCAGCGGTATACCGCAAATAGAATTATTCATTTAGGGAAGAGAAATAACTGTAATCTTTTATAACAGCTTATAAGGGTTTGTGAAGCCTTGTCAAGTCACGGGGCGGTTCCGAATACTCCTCAGCCGCCCCAGGGAATTTTTCTTAGCGGGCCACATTCGATACGCACCGCAACGAGGAGAAGAAGCCCTTCTGCAAGATGGGAGGGGCTCCGAGGGTATCGAGGTCGAACTGCACGGTTACGGGCTTTCCATTCGGAGCGGTCACGGGGCGCCCCCCAGCGACGCGCAGGACCCATTCCACGTTGTAAACACTCCCATTCTGCTGAGTTTTGTCAGCATCTGCGAAGAAATGGAAAACTCCCCATGTTCCGTTGTAGCTTGGCCATGTCAATTCGGACCCACCTGCAATCTTCACCGTAAGCGTGACGCCCTGGCCGGTGATTCCTGGCCACGTAAACTGCTGGTACGAGGAATTGCCACCGGCATAGCTCAAGGCTTGGCCGTCAATATTCATGGAGACGCTACTGACGCTCTCGGTCGGATGCGGGCGAAGCGCGTACTTGAATTGAATTTGTCCGGGGGCACCTGGGTAGAGTGCCCGCTGCACACCGGCGGCGCGATTAAAGAAGGAGAGGAAGGCGGGATTTACCGCTTGCGTCGCCGAAGGATTAACAATATAACCTGTCCCCTGGGGGAGAAGAAGGTTCTTCAGTTTAGTATTGTAGAACGTGGACAGCGCCCCGGTGTTGGGGTCAAAAATCAGCGCCAGATCCGCCGGAACAGCTTCCATGGTAGCTTGGGGGCTGAAGGGGAATTTGGATTCAAGCGGGCCCATCTGTGCGCACAAGCCCTCGCCACCCACCGGGCCAGCTTTCAGGACTCCCGTAATCGTCACAATGGGGGCTAAGAGCAGATTCTGGACCGTCTGGTCAATGTGGCCTTCCTGATCAATCTTGAATCCTTGAGCGATCTGATTGGCGGCCTGTTTGGCATTTTGAGCGTCGTTTTGGCACTGGGCCTTCGCGGCGTCCTTGTCGCCGGGGGTGTTGTTGGCCCGGTCCAGGCAGCCCTGGAGGCCACTGAGACCCGCGACATAAGGCTGGTTGGGACCCCCAATATATTGATCCTGGCAGTTCGGTGAAACTACCGCCTGGACAGGCTG
>JBEKAD010000367.1:0-5834 GCA_050018435.1 Terriglobia bacterium | reverse complement strand
AATTTCTTGTTTCGCCGAACTTCGAAATCCGAAAAAAGCACTCGACGGCTTCTTCGAAAGTGACTCGATGCTCAGAAAGCTTGTCGCGCTCGAAATCATATTCGAAATCTTCCGGCGTGAATCGGCGCCAATCGACCACACACCATTGTACTACGCTTCATCGGCGTGAAACGTGGAGTTATGTCGAGCCAGACCCCCGTTTGCACTCGGAATCTCACCACGTCGGGGTCGTTCTCGGGCACAAATATGGGCGTATTGTCGATGAATGGGCCTTCCACCACCTCCAGCAGGCCAAACCAGCAGGTAGATACAAGGTAAGATACAAGCGCGGAGTTATCCGTCGGCTGACGGATTACTCCGCGGCTCTGAATACGATGAGCGTCCACATATTTCTTAATGCGAAAGAACGAAAAACCGCAGACGAAGGCAAACTGCGCCTAGGTCTGTGCTCTTTCGACTCATTATCGATTCTTGGGCAGGAGTGCCCGTGGATGAACAGCTTGGATGTCAGGATAGCGGGCAAAGTCACGCTCGTTGAAGGTAAGAACTCGTTGGATGCCGTGGACGCGCATTGCCGCCGCCAATCGCGCATCGTGGACCTGCACTCCAGAAACGTTTTGACTCACCAGCAAGGCACGCCATTCCTGGTGGATTGCCATGCTGTCAGGCAGAAACTGCAACTTATCCTCAAAGGCTCTGGCCCGGCGGTCGGTTTCCTGAGGGGAAAGCGCGAACCCATTTTGATCGAGGGGTCGAGTGCAGGTGTTCCAGAATTCTGCAACATTTTGCGATGTGTAGCAAAGCACACCGCCGTCCGCAAGAATGGCGTCAATTGCCGAGACGACCAACGGATAGTCACGATCATCCGGCTTTACCCAGCGAAGCAGGATATTACCGTCGACTAAATAGGGAGTGCCCGGCATTTAGGCGCGGTCCTCATAGAAGCTTTCGCGCGTGAAACTCTCGGTGGGAAGATTCGGCAAACGCTCCGAACCTTCCGCCATGGAGGCCAGCAGGGTATGGAAATCGCCGACGGTGAGATCGCAAGAGGCTGTAAACCGAGAAGCCATCGCCTCCTCCAGAATACGCGCCGCCGCCCTTTCGAGCGGCATGCCCTGGGCACGAGCCTTGGCAGCGAGTCGCGCTCCCAGTTCCGGGTCGAGTTCCACCTGGATGGTCATGGCTTCTTACCCCCGAGTAATAGCTTGCCTTCCTGTAACGATACGGCTAACACACGTATGACATGTCGTCTCACCTGCTAGATTACCACAAAGGACGAAACAAAGTATTCTGCCAGGTTGCCGATTCCGATCGCACCACCCCCGGACCCAGCAACAATCCACATTGACGAAAAACGGCCCACACGTAGTAGTGCCCTACGCCCGCGCAGGATCACAGTAGAAGAATCGGTCATCGACGATTCCCCGCGATAAACGCCGTAGGGTAGAGTGAAGTCGCTCGATGCTTGCATCGTGTGCAGCCGACAGCTATTGGCCGCCGCGCACTGCCGGTCCGTCTCACTATGGGAAAAGCGCAGATTTAGGGAAGAGCTTTACAGGTGTCAGGTGCCAGGTATCAGGTATCAGGTGTCAGGTATCAGGTGTCAGGTGCCAGGTATCAGAGGAGAGGCTCGAAATTCGAAACTCGAAACTGGGGATCCGGTGCAGTGCTGACGAGTTTCGATTTTCGAGTTTCGTTCTTTGCTGGCACCTGGCCCCTGATACCTGACACCTAGCACCTAAAGCTTCTTCCATCGGTCGCGAAAGGTTTGCGGCGCAAGGGCAGGGAAGTCACGTTCCTTGGTCCACTGGGAAGCAGGGTAGGCCGGAATTTTCCGAATCCAACCCCGGCGCGCCAGCAGGACTTGCCCCCAGCGAGCGAACCGGCTGCCCAGCACATACAGGGACGGGTGGCGCATTCCCCAAGCCCACAGCCGGAACATGAGCCGCTCCGAAAGCAGCGACTCCGAGTGTTCGGGCGCATGTTCCTGAGCCTTGCCGCGCAAGTGCAGGAGGAGGTCGGGAATATTGATTTTCACGGGGCAAACTTCCCGGCAGGCTCCGCACAGGGAGGAGGCGAAGGGCAATTCTCGAGCTTGGCGGATGCCGAGGAATTCCGGCGTGACCAGCGCACCGATGGGGCCGCTATAAACCCACCCGTAGGCGTGCCCGCCAATCTTGCGATAAACGGGACACGTGTTCAGGCACGCCCCGCAGCGAATGCAGTACAGCATTTCGCGCATCTTGGGGTCGGCCAGCGACTTGGTGCGGCCATTGTCCACCATCACCACGTACATTTCCTGCGGACCATCTTCACCCTCGCGGCGCGGCCCGGTGAGGAGCGAAGTGTAGGTGGTGAGCTTCTGCCCCGTCCCGGAGCGGCCGAGCAATCGCAGAAAAATCCCCAGGTCAGCGAGCCGGGGAATAAGCTTCTCGATTCCGATCAGCGCGATGTGCACCCGCGGAACGGTGGTGCACATGCGGATGTTCCCTTCGTTCTCAATCGTGACCACGGTGCCCGTCTCGGCCACGGCGAAGTTGGCGCCGGTCACTCCCACGCCGGCTTTCTGGAACATTTCGCGTAATGCCCGGCGGGCGATGGCGGTAAGTTCCTCGGGAACCAGCGTGCGCTCGGCTTTAATGTGCTTCACAAACAGCTCGGACACATCCTCGCGGGTCATGTGGATGGCAGGGGCCACGATGTGGGCGGGCCGGTCGCCCGCCAACTGAATGATGAATTCGCCTAGATCGGTCTCAAGGGCGCGAATTCCCCCCGCCTCGAGCGCGTGGTTCAACTCCACTTCCTCGCCGAGCATGCTCTTGGCTTTCACCACTTCCCGCGCCGCTGACCGCTGCACGATATCCACTACAATCCTGCAAACCTCGGCGGCGGTGGAGGCCCAGTGCATCTTGCCGCCGTTACGTTCCACGCGGTCAGCGAACTGGGCGAGGTAGTAATCGAGGTTCTCGATGGTGTGGCGCTTCACCTCGCGCCCCGCGTCGCGCAGGCGGTCGAAGCCGGGGACCTCGCCAATAGCATTCAGCCGGTGATTGAACAGGCGCAGGGTGGAAGAGCGGTAGGCCTCGGCCAGGCGCGCACTGCCGATGGTTGCGGCCCCACTCTCGTGAATGTCGTTACTGTGAACGCCCATGAATTTAGTCATCTGGCCATCGGGTCATCGGGTCATTGAAAAGCTGTCCGTGGTCCGTGGTCCGTTGCAAGAGATACGCGGAGATCGAAAGCCTTAAGCCACTGACGACTGACAACGGACCACGGACAGCCTTTAAATGGCCCGATGGCCCGATGACCCGATCCCCGTGTCCGGTGCCCCGTGTCCCCGACATCTGGCACCTGGCACCTGACACCTATTCTTTCCCCTGCGCCAAAACTTCCGCCAAGTGCAGGGTTTTCAGCGGCAATCCCTGGCGGTGGATCAGGCCGGCCAGATGCATCAAGCAGCCGCCGTCAGCGGCCACCAGGTATTCCGCGCCCGTCTCAGTGGCGGCGCGAATCTTGTCCTGCCCCATGGGCACGGAGACCTCCGGAAATTTCACCGAAAACGTGCCCCCAAACCCGCAGCAAAGCTTGTAATCGTCCATCTCCACCAAATCAATGCCCTGCACTTTGCGCAGCAGTTGGCGCGGCGCTTCATCCACACCGAGCTCGCGCAACAGGTGGCAGGAATCGTGATAGGTCACCCGGTGGGCAAAGCGCGCGCCCAGATCTTCCACCTTCAAGACCTTCACCAGGAATTCCGAGAATTCAAAAAAGCGCTTTTGCAAGTCCTGGGACTTGCGCAGGAGCGCCGGGTCGTCTTGGAGGAGTTCCGGATAGAAAACCCGCACCATCGCGGTGCAGGAGCCCGACGGCGCCACAACATAATCGGCGTCATCGAAGAGGTCCAGGACTTTCCGGGCAACACTGCGCGCCTCGTCCCGATAGCCGGTATTGAACGCCGGCTGACCGCAACACGTCTGCGCGGGGTTGAACGTGACTTCCACGTCCAACCGCCGGAGGATTTTCACCACGCATTCGCCGACTTGGGGGAAAAACTGGTCAGCAAGGCAGGTGATAAAGAGAGCTACACGCAGCTTTGCCATGATCTCACAAAGCTGGAACGCTATCGGAAATCAGCTTCCAGGTCAAGTGGACCAACCTTTTGGTGGTGGGTGAAAGTTGCGTTGACGGCTCGCGGGAATTTAGAGTTTTGTGGGGCAACAAATTACTTGACCCACCCATGTTGGCAGCGGAAAATTCCAGCATGTCAAATATCTTACAGGAAAATGAAAAATCTGGCCGGCTCAAGACAGTTGTTGGGAAGACGCTCTTTTGGCTTCTCTGTTCGCTTGCGGCTTCAGGAGCAACGGTCATCATCTTGTGCGTTGTTGTTCTCCGACATTTGGAATGGCACGATTCACTACTTCATTTTCTCTCTCGTTCGTGGCAGTCGTTCGTTTCTTCAATGTCAACGAACACATTGGGCTTCATAATGACTTCAATACTTATTCCGGTGATAGGATCTGCGGCCGTCTTAGGTGGCCTTTTTTGGTTCAAAAGGCGAGAAGATTTTTGGCAGGCTCTTCGAGAATCTCTAGTTGTTGGAGCCTTCGTTACTGTTGCAATGCTGTGCCTATGGTCGGCCATGTTTGGATGGAATGTGGTAAGGATCGTGTATGACGATCACAGTGAACTAGTTGGCTCAAAAACTAAACTAGACTCCGCAAATTCCAAATTAAGCAAGGAAATCGAACGGCTGACAAGCGAAAATGGCGCATTAAAAAAACAACCCCAGTCACATCCAACAGTGATTACTAAGGTCGTTCAGCCCCAAGACATGCCTTTGAGTATTTCGATCAAAGAGTACGGAGGGTGGCCAGCGGGCCAGGGAAAGACTGTATATTTCATCTTGGGGATGACGAACAAGACAATTAGCCCAGTCCTGGTCACCATGACGTGTGATGAGGACTTTGAACGGTTCGGTCACGGCCTTCTCATTGCTCGTGGCGAGTCTAACGTGCAAGTTATGGGTTTAAACCAGCAACAGGTTGATAACAGGACTTTCAAATATTTTAGACTCTCCCCAGCTTGGACTCCCGAATCACCTCTCGGATTTGGCGTGATCACAGAATCTAAGGGTATAGCATGTAAAATCTATCAAAATCCCTAAGCCACTGAGGAAAGCAATTCCCTCAATGTCCACACGTGATCGGTAAGACCGGTTTCCCTAGCGGGAGCGACGCGAATCGCAGGCTGGCGCAGAGCAAAGCTCTGCGCTTCGACAACCATCCAGTTCTTACGGATCGCAGAGTTTCGCTATGCGTCAGTCCCCGTGCGTCTTGATTTTTACTCAAACATGATGCATATTTGAGTAAGAAAAAAGGAGCTTAGGGAATGGCCAGAATCCAGCCGGTACTCACCAAGACCGAGTCCGAGTTAGTGGACCAGGTCGCCCAGCTTACCCAGTCGAAGAGGACTGACGTGATCAAGAACGCGCTGGCAGTCTACCACTGGTTTGTCCGTCAAGCCGTGACGGGGGCGAGGGTGATTGCTCGCAAGCCAACAGGAGAAGAGATTGAGCTTGAGACTCCGGAACTCGTTTCACTGGAAGCAAAAGGCCATCGCCTGAGCCCGGAAGAGCTCGGGCTATTGGCGAAAAGGCTTGCGAACGCCAAGAACCCCAACGAGGCTGCGCGCCTGCGTGAATCAATTACTCGGGGCTTTTATGGAATCTGACGTCATGAATACAACACCAAAACAGAGGATTTTCTTCCCTCTCCCCCGTGGGGGAGAGGGGGGACCGCAAGGCGGTGGGTGAGGGGGTCAGCACTAACCTG
>JBEKAD010000366.1:0-5840 GCA_050018435.1 Terriglobia bacterium | reverse complement strand
AGCTTTTCCACCATGGACTTTTCCCCCCGCTCACGCGCATAACCGATGATCCATCGGAGACTCAAGGAGGTCTGACGATTCCGATTTACTTCCACCGGCACCTGGTAGTTTGCTCCACCCACCCGTCGTGTTTTTACTTCCAGGGCCGGCTTGACGTTATCAACCGCCTTCTTGAAGACCTTCAGCGGGTCGTCGTTGGCCCGCTGTTTGATCAGGTCGAAGGCGTCGTACACGATATTCTGGGCAACGCTCTTCTTGCCTTCAAACATGACGCAATTGACGAGCTTCTGCACCAGAGGATTTGCGTACACCGGATCGGGACCCGTTTCTCGAATTTCTACCGTACCTTTACGTGGCATAGAATAGCTCTCAGCCTTCAGCTCTCAGCTCTCAGCTACGGCTTCATCTGAAAGCTGATAGCTTCTTTCCTTAAGCAGCCTTCGGCCGCTTGGCTCCATACTTGGACCGCCCTTGCCGGCGATCCGCAACTCCGGCGGAATCCAGTGTGCCCCGGATGACGTGGTAACGAACGCCGGGCAGATCCTTCACGCGCCCACCGCGGATCAGTACAATCGAGTGCTCCTGGAGATTATGACCCACGCCGGGAATGTACGTAGTCACCTCCATGCTGTTGGTCAAACGCACGCGCGCGACCTTGCGCAACGCCGAGTTCGGTTTCTTGGGCGTTTGCGTATACACGCGAATACATACCCCACGCTTCTGGGGGGAGCCTTGCAGCGCCGGACTGGAGGTCTTGTAGCGTGGCGCCTGCCGGCCGAGACGAACCATCTGACTAAACGTGGGCATTCTAAACCTTTCGCTCTTCCCCACTTAGCGTCGCATTTAACGGACACATGTATGGGCTGTAATTTGGCTCTCACCAAATCCTTACAAATCTATCAGAACTCGCCAAAAACTGTCAAGGGTTTGCGTGCCGGGAAAGCTGAAATCTTCAACGCATTTCCATAATTTCCCGTTCTTTGCTCTTCGCCTGACCTTCCAGTTTTTCCATGAACTCATCGGTCAGCTTCTGAATCTCCTCCAGGCCGCGGCGTTCATCGTCCTCAGAGATTTTCTTGTCCTTCAGAAGCTTCTTCAACGCCTCATTACTATCGCGCCGGATACTGCGGACGGCGGTACGATGATTCTCCATCACTTTGTGAAGGTGTTTCACCAGCTCCTTGCGCCGCTCTTCCGTAAGAGGAGGGATGGGCACCTTCAAAATCTTGCCATCATTCACCGGATTCAAACCTAAGTCCGAGGAACGTATGACTTTTTCGATCACCGACAGCAGGCTCGGATCCCAGGGTTGCACCGTAAGCATCGCGGGGTCAGGAACTCCCAATGTGGCCACTTGATTGAGCGGGGTGGGCGTCCCGTAATACTCCACTTTCAAGTGGTCCAATAAGGCCGTGGAAGCGCGGCCGGTTCGGACCGCAGCAAGCTCCACTCGCAAGTCCTCCAAAGCCTTCGTCATGCGGGATTTCGCTTGTGCCAGCGTTTCTTTAATCATCCTAACCGCCTTTCCCGCCCGGCGCTCAAGGGGCGACCAAAGAACCTATCTTTTCACCCAAGACCACCCGCTTAAGGTTACCCGGAACATTCAAGTTAAACACGATAATGGGCAAGCGGTTGTCCATGCACAAGGAGATCGCTGTCGTATCCATCACCGCCAAACCCCGCGAAAGCACATCCAGGTAACTGATTTCAGCGAACATCCTGGCTTCGGGGAACTTCTTGGGGTCGGCATCGTAAACCCCGTCCACCTTGGTAGCCTTCAGAATAACCTCGGCTTTGATCTCCATGGCCCGCAGCGCCGCGGCGGTGTCGGTGGAGAAGTAAGGATTTCCCGTTCCCGCGGCAAAGACCACCACGCGTTTCTTTTCCAAGTGGCGGATGGCGCGGCGGCGAATAAAGGGCTCGGCAATCTCGCGCATTTCAATCGCCGTAACCACCCGCGTATGCACCCTTTTTTTTTCCAGAGAGTCTTGCAGGGCCAAGGCGTTGATGACGGTGGCCAGCATGCCCATGCTGTCGGCGACGACCCGGTCAATCCCCATCGCCGATGCCGCCACGCCGCGGATGAAATTGCCGCCGCCCACCACCACGGCAACTTCCACGCCCATTCCCCGGACCTCCGAAACTTCCTCGGCAATCCTCGCAGCCACTTCCGGATCAACGCCGAACCCCTGCTTGCCCATCAGGGCTTCGCCACTCAACTTCAGCAGGACGCGTTGAAATGCCGGTTGGCTCATGTGGCCACGGACCGCGATCTGGCTGCGGCCTATACTTCCCAACCTTTCCTGTAGCGCCAACCTTCAGGTCGGCACTTCAACTCATGTTTGGTAGCGCCGACCTTCAGGTCGGCACGTGCTGACCTGAAGGTCAGCGCTCCATCAGTTCAGCTACAACACCCCATCAACATGCCTAGGCTTACACCGCTGGCGTACTATCAGAATCGGGCTTCGCCGGCGTAGGCCCAGCGTCGCACTTCGCCGCCTCACCGACCTTCAATCTCGAAAAGCGGCTGACGTTGATATTCTCACCAAATTTGGCGATCTTGGAGGCAATCAACTCGCCCACGGTCAGCCCACTGCCGGTGTCCTTGATAAAATGCTGCTCGTACAGACAGTTATCCTCGTAGAACTTCCCCAGCTTGCCTTCCACGATCCGGTCCAGCACATTCTCCGGCTTTCCGGTGGCCGCCGCCTGTGAACGCAGCACTTCCTTTTCGCGTTGCAGCACCTCGGCGGTAACATCTTCCTTGCGAATAAAGCGCGGGTCAGTGGCGCAAATCTGCATGGCCAGGTCATGCGCCAGTTGCTGGAACTCCTCGGTACGCGCCACGAAGTCCGATTCACAATTGACTTCCACCAGGACGCCGATCTTTCCGCCCGCATGGATATAGGAACCCACCACGCCCTCGGACGTTGCCCGCCCGGCTTTTCTTGCCGCCGTAGCCATGCCGCGTTTGCGCAACACGGTGAAAGCTTGCTCCATTTCACCTTGGGCCTCATCGAGGGCACGCTTGCACTCCATCATAGGAGCGCCACTCATCTCACGTAGTTTCTTTACTTGCTCCGGGGTAACACTCATTCTGGATTAAATCCTCCCGACACGAAAAAGGCAGGCGTTGCTCCTCGCTCCGCTTACCTCCAGGGGTCGTCATCTGAATTCGCGGGTACTACTGAAGGTCCGGCGCCCCGTCCTCGGCTTTACGCCCGCGGGGTTTAAAATCGCCGCCCACCTTCCGCTTCGGTTTGGGGGGACGCACACGGCCGTCGAGGTCTTCCTCGGCAGCCAGAATGGCAGGTGACAGGCCGGTCTCGGCGTCCACCGCAAAATCCTGTTCCCCGCCCGCGTAATCCGGTGGGGGTATCTCCCCCGCGGCAATGGCCGCAGCCAGGCGCTGTTGTTCAAGCTCCTCCGCAGCTTTCTCCGCCGCAACTTTTTCATCCTCGAGCCGTTTGTCTTCCGCGGCCTGGCGCCCTTCCAGGATGGCATCGGCGATGCGCGAGGTGAAGAGCCGAATGGCTCGCAGCGCGTCATCGTTCCCGGGAATCACGTGATCAACCAGGTCCGGATCGCAATTGGTGTCAACGATAGCGACCACGGGGATTCCCAGCTTGCGCGCTTCCTTAACGGCGATCTCCTCATTGTGGGAGTCCACGACAAACAAGATGTCCGGCAATCCCGGCATATCTTTGATGCCCGCCAGATTCTGGTCCAGGTGCTTCCGCTCGCGCTCGAACCGCTGCACTTCCTTCTTGGTCAGCAGGTCGTAACGCCCGTCCTTGCTCATCTCCTCCAACTCCCGCAGGCGTTGGATGGACTTCTGGATGGTGGCGTTATTGGTCAGCAGCCCGCCCAGCCAGCGATGATTCACGTAATACATCCCGCAACGCGTGGCTTCTTCGGCGATGGCCTCCTGGGCTTGGCGCTTGGTCCCCACGAAGAGGATCGTCTTCCCTTCCCGGGAAAGATCCGCCACAAAGCGCGCAGATTCTTTGAAGAGTTTAAGGGTTTTCTGAAGGTCGATAATGTAAATTCCGTTGCGCTCCCCATAGATGTATTCCTTCATCTTGGGGTTCCATCGGCGGGTCTGGTGGCCAAAGTGAACACCGGCCTCCAAGAACTCTTTCATCGTTATGTTTGACAAACCCTCACCTCGCTTTGCTAAGAGCAGGTGTCAGGTATCAGGTGTTAGGTGTCAGGGTTGAGCTTTTCCTGACACCTGGCACCTGGCACCTGATACCTTCTTTTCCTTACCGCTTCGAGAACTGGAACCGCTTGCGTGCGCCTTTTTGTCCGTATTTCTTCCGCTCCTTGGCGCGCGGGTCACGAGTCAGGAAGCCGCCTTGACGCAAACGCGACCGGAGTTCCGCGTTGAAAAGCACCAGGGCGCGCGCGATGCCGAGCTTGGCAGCGCCGGCCTGACCGTGGATTCCGCCGCCCGCGGCGTTCACCAAAATGTCAAACTTCCCCGCCAGCTCCGTGTGTACCAAGGGGAACTGCACTTCCGCACGCAGGGCTTCGGAGGGGAAATAAGTGTTGAAGGGTTGGTGGTTCACCACGATCTTGCCCTCGCCGGGACGCAGAATCACCCGCGCTACCGCAGTCTTGCGACGACCTGTTGCCATGAATTGGACAAGCTCAGCCACAGTCACTCCGCTCTCGTTAAGATTCTGAAGGATTCAAATTATCGCGCCAGGGAAAGCGCATGGGGGGACTGCCCCGCATGGGGGTGGGTCGATCCCACGTACACTTTCAACCGCCTTGCCAAGCGATCGCGCCACCGGTTCTTGGGCAGCATCCCGTAAATCGCTTCGCGGAGCAGCCTTTCTGGTTGCGTTTCGAAAAGCTTGCGCGCGCTGATTTCTCGGAGCCCCCCTGGATATCCCGTGTTATGGCGGTAGACTTTTTCGTCGAGCTTCTTCCCGGTCAGCCGAATCTTTTCAGCGTTAATGATGATCAGACCGCTGCGGTGATCCGCGTGCGGGGTGTAGTCCGGCGAATCTTTGCCGATCAACACCTGCGCAGCCCGCGCCGCCAGCCGTCCCAGCACCCAACCCTCTGCGTCAACGACGTTCCAGTTAATCTGCCCTCTACTCGCCTTGGCGAAATAAGTACCCACTCTACTCTCCGTGTGAATCCTCAGGTTACAATTCTATACTTTTACTTGATAATGCCGTACCTTGTCAACTCTCGTCCGATGCTGTTGATGACTCATTTTGAAGCGGACGGGCCTCTGCCTTGTTCCCCGCAGGCGAACAACATCATTAGCCGTAGGCCTCGTTTGGTCCGGCCACGCGGGATGAAACCTACGGGAAGCCCGGAAATTTCAGACCCTGCCCCGAAGGGGCCGAACCCTTCGGCCCCTTGTAGGGTCGAAAGGATTTTTTCCCATTGCCGTCTCGATCCGCAGGTTTCACCTACGGCTAATCATTTTCCTCCCCTACGGGCAGGGCCGAGTGGGGGCGGAGCCTGTCAATACCTCACAAGGCGTCTCCGGCGCCATCCCCGACAGCCCCCAACCATTTGCGGGAACCCGAGGAAAATTAGCGGCCTGCGGAGTATCTCTATATAGCCCGGAGATTCCCCCGGCAATGAAAACCATGGTGAGACCGCCTGCCCTCAGCCGCGGGGTCACTCAAACCAAGGTAGACACTGCTGTGAGTATATCACGACTTGCACGGTTCTGGATGGTGGAGATGTGCAGGGGTGCGCGACATAAAAGTGGAAGTCACGCTGCGCGCCGGTCCTCCCAATAATTCTCAAAGCGGCCGTTGAGGTGGCAGGAGCGCAGGGCCAGGATGGCGTTGGCTCCCCGGAGGGTCCAG
>JBEKAD010000365.1:0-5859 GCA_050018435.1 Terriglobia bacterium | reverse complement strand
CACCAATGAAGATAGGGCTTTAACTGCGGTCGTGTTCTCCCACAGCATATCCCTGACCCTCACTCATGCCAAGTCACAGACTATTCAATCCGGCCCCCGGCCGGTGGCTGGGCTGCCTACTGGCTTCTGCTCGCCCCGAGAACATAGCCCTGACACCTGGCACCTGGCACCTGGCACCTAGCCTTTGTGCGCGATTTCACCCAGACACCCTTTTCCCGTCTCTAGCCTAGCACGTTAACGGCCATCGCCGGGAAAAAAGCGGGCACTAGGCATTAGGCGGCGAGCGCATTTTGCGAGTCCCGACAAGTCGGGATAGACAGCCAGAAGCTTAACATACAGGCCGGCTTCCCGACCATAATCGTTGGGACAGGTCAGCCGGGCCGCTTTTCGTAGCCGCCCCGCCCCCCGGCGGGATCTAGGATTTAGGATCTAGCTCCTGACTCCTAGCCCTTGACACCTGGCACCCGTTTCTCGCCACTCGTCCCTGCTCTTGACCTACATCTGACTGTGTGGTATATCCTACTACGTGGTATTCATCGAATCGGCAGCCTTCACACGGCGTTTACGGGAGCTAGCGGGTGACTACGCTGAGGAAGTCCTCAGTGCCATCCAGGATGACTTGGTCGCGAATCCCGAGCGGGGAAGTAGCGTTCTAAGGATTGGGGGGAATACGCAAGGCGCGGACAGGCAACCCCAGGCGGGGGAAGGGAAAGCGCGGAGGACTTCGCTACTGGTATCTGTATCTGGAGCGCCGTGATCATATCCACTTGCTGATTTTACTCGATAAGGATGAGCAGGAAGATTTGGATTCGCAAGAACGCACCGCCCTCCGGCGAATGGTGGCGGAGCTGAAAAGGATCTAGGAGGCAGCATGGCAAGAAAAATCCGAGTGAAGGTTTTTGACGATTTACGCCAGTCCTTGGCTGACGCCGGGGTCTACGAGCAGGGCAAGCCTGTCAATCTTCGGACGCAGGAAATCCCTCCACCTCCGAGGCCTCTCAAGCCGGCTGAAATCCGGAGGATTCGCCTGGCGCTCAATGCGAGCCAGGCGCTCTTCGCCAGGTTTCTCAACGTCAGTCCCAATACCGTTGAAAGCTGGGAACAGGGGGTGCGACAACCGGACCCAGCAGCCCTCAAGTTGCTCACTATCGCCAAGAAACACCCCCAAGCCGTGCTATCTGCGTGAATGCCATGGCCGGCTCTTATGACCTCGGACTTCGGACTCCGGACCTCGGACTGTCTTTCTTGTCACTCGCCACTTGTCACTGTTCTTCTGGCGCCCGCAGAATTCAGTTGGTCCTCCAACCCTGCTCAGTTACAATTGATTCATCATGAGCACTCGAAGCAGCACAAAGAAGCCTCCTGCCTCGCTTCAGGAATTTGTCCGAAAGCAATTCACACTCGCGGACAAAACCGAACGTGTATCCCGGGCGCTGGCAGCCCTCAACGAAGAAGAGCGCATAAAGCTCTCCCCGGAACAATGGAAATGGGTTGCCGAAGACGCTGACCTCGAAGAACCAGCCTGACCATGGCAGTTGACACCCTTCCCAATCTTCCCGAGTCAGGTTTTGTCTTCATTGACGCGAACGTGTTTATTTACGCGCTCACGGCCCAGTCGGTTCAATGCCGGCAACTTTTCGAACGATGCCTGCGAGAAGAGGTTACGGGCATTGCCCTGTTTGAAACCGTCAATGAGGTTACCCATCGCTTTATGATCGCCGAGGCCCTCTCCAAAGGCCTGATCACAGCCGGGGGAGCCAGGGCGCTTCGCAATAAGTTTCAGCAAATCCCCGCCCTGACAGATTACTGGCTTGATACCCAGCGAATGTTGGCTCTCAATCTCCTTTTCATGCCGGTGAATGAAACGATTATCCGGAATGCGCAAACCGTGCGACAGGAAGCCGGGCTCCTCACCAACGATTCGATGATCGTCGCGGGTATGCGTGAGTACGGTCTCTCCTTCCTGGCCAGCAACGATGCGGACTTCGAACGAGTGCGGGATATCACGGTCTTCAAACCCACCGACCTTCCTTAGGGCCTCAAAGTCAGGCGTCCGCGTTTCTCGTCACTCGTCACTTGTCACTCGTCACCGTCCTTCGGACATCGGACCTCGGACTTCGGACTGTCTTCGTTGTCACTCGTCACTTGTCACTGTTTTAGGAATGGCGTCCTTCTCTCCGCCGCCTCCGGTAAATTCGATGTACTTCTCACCACGGATAAGCGCTTAAGCTATCAACAGAATGTCCCAGCTTTTGCCCTAGGGGTCATCGTGCTGGTGGCGGCGCGCCACAAGGCGGTTTTGAATTTGTTTTTTGCCAGGTCGAGTTGCTTGGCTATGGCGAGCCCGCGGCCCGTACGACATCCAAAAAATCCGCCACTTTTATCATCTGCGCGCCTCGGAAGCTCTTGAGCTTGAGCAGATGATGGTCTCGCGTCACGAGATATTCCGACTTTCCCTCGACGGCGCACTCGAGGATGTGGTTGTCGGCGGGATCTTCCCTCACCGCGTCAAGTTTCTGCGCCGGCGCCACCCTTACCGTGAAGTCGGCAATTCGCGCCTGCGCCATCGACAGAGCCTCTTTCGACCAGCCGAACTTGTCGCGCCGCACGCGCGTCACTTCCGCCAAGATGTCATCGGAAATTGTGAGTTCAATAATGCCGGTGCGGGCAAGGTCAAGGAACTTATCGGGCGGTCCGCCGAAATGCAGTGCTGATATGTAGATGTTGGAGTCCGCCGTGACCCGAACCACCTAGCGCCCTTGCGCATTTTCTCGGCGCGATTCCGCAATCAGTCGCAGCACGTCGCCTTCTTTGATGCCGCGTTCGCGGGCCTTCTGGCGGCCGTAGGACTTCAGGCTCTGCCACTGCTTTTCCCGGATATAGCGATCCACGGCCTCGGCGAGCACCTCATTGACCGTGCGTGCCTGAGCCCGTGCGACCCTTTCAATCTCGGCTTGCAGTCCGTCCGGAAGACTCAGATTCTCTGTCTGTCCCGTGGCCATGCCCCTATTATCTCACGGTCCCGCCACCGTAGTACACCCTTAACGGCTGTCAATCATCGCCGAAAACTCGCCCGCCCCCACCCCGAATCCCGTGTCCCGCCTTTGACACCTGGAACCCGACACCTGACACCTGTTTCTCGCCACTCGCCACTAACCACTAGCCACTGTTCTTCTGACCCCGGACCTCGGACTTCGGACTGTCTTTTTTGCCGCCCCTAACCCCTGACCCCCAACCCCTAATCCCTGTTCTTTCGCCCGCAGTTCGAAATGCCGCGGACCTCACACCGCAGAGGTTCGCGCTATGCCTACTTCGGATTCGTCGCTTTGGCTACGTCGTTAGGATGGACCACATGGATTCCCGGATATCGGGTGAAATCCGGGCCGTTGAAGGTAAGAAGGTGGGTGATTCCGTAGACGTTCATGGCCGCGACGATGCGCGCATCGTGGACGCGGACGCCTGACACCGAGTGGGCGACGACCAGCCGACGCCATTCGGGGTAGATCCCCGGCACATCGGGGAGAAGAGTCACAAGGCCTTCGAGTCGGGAGGCTTCACGGTCGGCCTCACCCGGTGAAAGGCCCAATCCGTTCCGGTCGACAGGCCGCGTGCATACATTCCAGAACTCAATGATGTTTTGTGGCGTTACGCAAACGCGACTGCCGGAAAGAATAAGGCTGCTCAAGGCAGTCGCCGCGTTCGCGTGCATAGGGTGATCTTGGTCGATGCAGCGAAGCAGAATGTTGGTGTCGGCGAGGTGCTCCATGAAGGTCTATTCGCTATCCGTTCGATAAATGCCTTCCCGGCTGATGGCGTCGTCGGAAAGAGGCTCATGGCGGCGGTAAGGAAAGTTCTCCACCCAATTCTGGAAAGCCTTCGCCCTTTCCTCCGGGGTCATGGCGGATTGGACGGGTTGCAGCGGCACGTGCTGCTCCAAAAGACGCTGCACGTACTGACTCACCGGGAGTCCGATTTGCTGCGCGCGAGTCTTCAACTCGGCCTCCATCTCGGGTCTGAGCTCGATTTCTACGCTCATGCTATTTCTCCCTCTCGCTTCACCTGAGTCTCCTCCCCAAGCCCCAGGGACTCGAATTTCATTATACCCCCTGCACACGATAAGGCGAAGAACCAAGGTGGGTAAGCATAGTGATTCCGCTCGTCACTCGTCACTCTTCACTCGTCACTGCTCTTCTGACCTCGGGCCTCGGACTTCGGACTGTTTTTTGCCGCCCCCAATCCCTAATCCCCAACCCCCAATCCCTGCTCTTCCGACCCGCCTGCTCGTCACTCGTCACTTGTCACTCGTCACTGCTCTTCCGACCTCGGACCTCGGACTTCGGACTCTCCTTCTCGTCCCTGCTCTTACCGTTGTTCTTGCACTCCGCGGCTTGTATACTCGGGAACCGGAGAAGAGCCGCAGAGTAAGGCAAACTGCGCCTAACTCTGCGCTACCCCGCTCCGGGTAATCACAGACCCCCAAGAACGGGGTCTGCGCCAGCCCGCCTGTATCTTGTCACTCTTCACTCGTCGCTGTTCTTAAGTCCGCAGTTCGAAATGTCGCGAACCTCACACCGCGGGGGTCCGCGCTACGCCTGCTGTTGCTCCTTCCGCCAGCGCTCGAAATCGGCCAGCACTTCTCCCTCGCTGAGCCCCCGCCGCTTGATTTGGCGCGCGATGACTCGGCTCAGCATGCCGAAGATCTCCCGCCGCAGGTCCAGCGGCAGCGTGGCTTGCGGGCAAGGGAAAAACACGCCCGCCAGCCTGCCCCGGCGCGTCACCAATACCGGGTCTTTCGACCGGAGCAGCCCCGTTGCTCCGTCTCGGAACTCCCGAACTGTACTGATTTTCATGGTGGCCACCCCAGTGACCATTATACGTTAGAAATGATTACACGGAACAGGAGCGCAGCGGCTATTCGTTCAAAGACGACGACTTCGCCAGCGGCTGCACGCCGACCTTCAGCAGAAAGGCGTGCGCTGCTGGTTTGCCCCCGAAGATTTGAAGATCGGCGACAAGTTCCGCATGCGAATCGACGAGTCCATTCGCATTTATGACAAAGTCATAGTGATTTTGTCGGAGAACTCGATTCGCAGCGCTTGGGTGGAAGAAGAGGTTGAAGCCGCGCTGGAGAAAGAACGCAAGCAGAAAAAACTGGTTCTCTTCCCCATCCGCCTGGATGACGCCGCAATGGAGACCGACCAAGCCTGGGCCGCCAGCCTCCGCCGCATGCGCCATGTCGGCGACTTCCGCGCCTGGAAAGATCACGACCCATACCAGAAGTCGTTCGACCGTTTATTGCGCGACCTCAAGGCGGAAAGCGGGTAGGCACAGTCAGTCCCGTCCTGACCGTGGGATTTTCTCATGCCCGACACCCCAGCGGCAATCGCTTAAAATAGGTCTTCAGTTATCAGTTTTCAGTCATCAGTAAGAACGGGTAGCAAGTCTTCAGTTCTCAGTTTTCAGTTATCAGTAAGAACATGGGTAAGGCGAAAGCTAACAGCCGGCGCCTAGGATTTAGGATTTAGTGCCCGGCTTCTAACTCCTAGCTTCTGACTCCTAGCTCCTGTTATCACATATCTTGTGATATAATGGAGGCACGATGACGGCCCAGGATTTAAGGACAGCGCGGCGCGGGAGAGGTTGGACACAGCACGAAGCCGCAGAGCGGCTGGGCTTGTCGCAGTCCTATGTCGCCATGCTGGAGAGTGGAAGCAGAAAATTTACGCCTGCGTTGGCGCGCCGGGCCAGGCATGTCTTCAGCCTGTCTCCTACGGTGCGTCCGCCGTCGAGAAGCCTGCCACCACCACCGGGGAAGGACCCGCCGCAAGCTCTCGCCGAGGATTTGGCGGCCCTCGGTTA
>JBEKAD010000364.1:0-5859 GCA_050018435.1 Terriglobia bacterium | reverse complement strand
ATTTCGGCCTTTCGGGTCAGCTCATTCCAAGGCCGCCGTAGCGGCGCTCCCGCTTCTGGAAATCGATGATCGCCTGGAACAGATCTTTTTGCGTAAAGTCCGGCCAGAGCGTTTCCGTCACCCAGAGTTCCGCGTAGGCCACTTGCCAGAGGAGAAAATTGCTCAGGCGCAATTCCCCGCTGGTGCGGATCAGCAGGTCGGGGTCCGGCATACCACGGGTGTAGAGATGCTCACTCAGCAGGGACTCATCAACGGTTATGGACCCATTGCGCTTCGCGTGGGCGAGCAGTTTGCGCACCGCATCCACCAATTCCGCCCGCGCCCCATAGTTCAGCGCCAGGATCAAGCGCAGGCCGGTATTCTGCCGGGTTCGGTCGAGCGCATTGTGCAAGTCGTGGAGCACCGGCTCGGGCAGTTCCTGAATCCTCCCGATGACCTCCAGCCGAATGTTCTGCCGGTTGAGTTCGCCGATTTCCTTCTTCAAATACTCACGCAGCAAGCCCATCAGGAGCTTGATTTCCGTGTGCGGCCGCTTCCAGTTTTCCACCGAAAAAGCATACAGGGTCAGGTAAGGAACACCCAGGCGAGCGCAGGCCTCCACGGCTTGCCGCACCGCGCTGATTCCCGCGCGGTGGCCGGCGATGCGAGGCAGGCGCCGGCGCTTAGCCCAACGCCCATTCCCATCCATGATAATGGCAATGTGCTGGGGCAGGCGGTCAAGATCGATCTGGACGAGGAAATCTCCTTCGACAGGTTCTGTTTTCACGGGGACTCTGACCTTGTACACATCTTACGTCACTAGAAACCCTAGCATACCCGCATAGTTACCGCAAGCAAAGCGCAGAGAAAGCGTTGGGCCAGTTTCATGATAAAGTTAGTCCGTATTGACAAGAAAAAGCCGCGGGCCTAGCGAACAGGTCCGCGTTCCGCTTGCTGTAGTCGCGAGCGAGGTCTGACCGTGATTGTGCATGGATCGAAGTATTTTGCGCCCGGCGTCGCCTGGGCCGTGGGCCTGACTTTCGCCCTCCTCACGCTGTGTTTTCCTGAGCCGGCTTATCGCCTCGAATCTGTCCACATCACGAATTCCCGGCAAATGCCCCTGTGGACCGTCGTCTATTTCCCGCAGCCTCTCCCTGCCTCGCGGGCACCGGCGGCGATCATCTGCGAACCCTTCAACAGTCCGCCGGAGGTTTCCCGCTTGCTGGCGCTCGAGCTCGTCAAGTCCGGTTTCATCGTGTTGACCTTTGACTGGGGCGGCCGCACCGCGCAGGAGAATCGTCAACTCCTGCGTTCGGCGGTGATGGAGCCGGCTCGCGCGGATGCGGCGGCTGCTGCGGCCTACCTGCGGGCCCTCCCGCAAGTCGATCCGGACCGAATCGCCATTGCGGGCCACTCGGTCGGCGGAACGCTCGCCATCGAGGTTTCGAGTGACGACCCCCGCATGATGGCTGTCGCCTCGATTGGCATGGAAGCCGACGTGACTCGGGAACGTCCCCGCAACCTGCTGTGGGTTGTTGGCCTCTACGACGAGTTTCGCGTGCTGAACCGGATGAGGGATGTGTTCCAGGCGAGCGCCGGCACCACGGCGATGGAAGAAGTGACGGTCGGGGATTTCCGGCGCGGCACCGCACGGCGGCTCGCGGTCTCGCCAACCGCGGACCATTTCACGGAGCTTCAGGACGGGGGAATCCATCGAGAGGTCGTGAAGTGGTTCCGTCAAGCCGCAGGGTTGCCCGGATCGCCCCCCACTTTGGGGATGGAAAAACGAACAATGCTCAGCGTGCTGGCTTGGCTCGCCATGCTCGCGGGTGGGCTCCTGACCCTCCGTGTCACTGCCGGGGGGAACCGTTGGCTCCTGCGGGGAGTTGCGGGCGGAGCACTCCTCGGCGTTCTCCTCCTGAGTCAAATCCGGGGGAGAGGTTACTTGCTGGCTTCAGAAGGCATCGAGTGGCTTCTTGTGCTGACGCTTGTAGCCGGATTCCTCAGCACGCGTGAGCCTGTGGCGCTCAGGCAAGGCGGGCGCTGGGCATGGAGAGTGGGGTGGGTCTTCTGGGTGAGCCTGCTCCTTACGCTGATGGTGAATAATGTTGCCTATTATTGGCAGCATCCCAACTACTTCCTGGTTTTTCCGGAGTTTGCGATCCATCAGGCGCTGGACGGGCTCTATGCTTACTTGCTTCTTTATCCCTATCCGTTCTTTTTCTCGATCCACAATCCGGAGGCCATCGTACCTCGTGCTTGGGTCTACGTCCTGATCGGGATCGAATTGCTGTCGCCCGGCATTTTATTCAGCGCCCTGGCTCGGCTGGCACGCCACTCGGCCCGCCCGACGCCGGGGGGCAGGAAGCGACGCTGGGTCAGCGTTGCCATCCTGCTGTTGCTGCTGGGCCTGCTGGCGGGTGTGGCTTGGATGCGGTTTCAGCAAGGCTTCCTGACCCCTGAAAGCGCCTGGGCGGCAGCGCGCTACCTCGCCAGGTTCTGTGTATTGCCAATACTGATTTTTGCCTTGCTTTGGCGGTTGTCCAGCCGGCGGGGACCCGCGCCACAAGTCACCGGGTCCGGATTTCTCCCGGCCTGAGCGCGGGCTGGCGCAGACCTGTTCTGAAGGTCTGCGGTTCGTTCCCTATTGACAATGAAAAGCCGCGAACCTAGCGAACAGGTCTGCGCTGCGCTGGCTGGGGACTGCGCGTCGACAGGAGCAGCCACCGGAGAGCCGATTCACAGAGCGCGTGGCCATCGCCTCGCCCCGTGCAGAAGGCGGAGGATTGTCACCGCGCCCGTGGTGACGCGATAGGCGGCGATGTAAGGCGTCCCCGCGATCACCAACTCTCGCGTGCCTGAGACAACACGGCCCAGGCGTCCCGCCTCGGGGTGCGCGGCCAAGATGCCGGTCTGCCTCCGAATCTCGTCATGCACACGATAGGCCGCCTTCGGATTGTCGGTGGCGATGCAGGTCAGCAGTTCGGCCAAATCGGTGCGCGCCAAAGGATGCCACTCGACCCTCACGCCCGAACCTTCTTGCCCGTGATCCGGTCGATGATAGCGCGTGTTTCGGCTATCACGGCATCATGCGGAATGCCCGGGCGCGGATCGTCCAGGGCTTGCTGCACCTGGGCACGGAACCAAGCATCATGCTCCCGCGCCTCACGCTGGCGCTGGACGAACTCGCGCATGAAATCACGTACGATCTGCGAGGCAGGCCGGTGCGCTGCCTCGGCTTCGGCCGCAAAGGCGTCCCGAAGATCGGATTCCAGCTTGACCGTGAAGACCGCTTCCTTCGCCATAGGGCAACCTCCCACGTCATCACAATAACTATACTACGTCATTATTATGACTGTACACCGTATTTTGATAATCGGCGCGCTTGGTGAATCATAGATGCATCGGATTCAATCCAAATCGGCATGTCAGTACACTGGCTGGACTTCCTATCTTGACTTTCGCTGCCCGTTCCAGCCGGGGCTGGCGCAGAACGTAGTTCTGAGATCTACCAAAAACTCGGAGGAAGGACTTGATTTTGAAGGTATGTCGGGTACTCGCGAAAAATGCCGACCTGAAGGTCGGCCTTACAAAGGCGCATGGCGTCTGCACCGAGGCCGCTCGCTGCCTTCTGCCGACCGCCTACTGCCTTCCGCCCTTCCGGGCGGCCTCATCCCGTCGGCGCGTGGCCGGGGATGAGGCTGGTGACGGCCAACATGACAGTCAGGACGATCATGACGATGCAAGTCGTCCAGGCGATGATATTGAAGAAGCGGGAATTGCGATAGGGTCCCATGATGTCTTCGCGGTTGGTGAGTTGCAGCATAAAGATCACCACAAAGGGGAGCAGGATGCCGTTGGCAACCTGGGAGAGCAGAATGATGGGAACCTGCTGGTCCTCACTCAAAAGGACCACGGCCAGCATGCCCAGAAAAATCAAACTGGTGTAGAGCCAGTAGAAAGCGGGGGCTTCGTTGAAGCTCTTGTTGATTCCTGATTCCAGTCCCAACCCTTCACAAACATAGTAAGCCGTGGCGAGGGGCAGGATGCAGGCGGAAAAGAGCGAAGCATTGATGAGTCCCACGGCAAACAACCCACTGGCCGCAGGGCCTGCCAGGGGCCGGAGGGCCATGGCCGCGTCTCCCGCATCTTTAATGTCCCGGTGACCGGTCACATAGATTGTGGCGGCGCAGGCCACAATAATGAAGAACGCCACCACATCGGTCATGATGCAGCCGACGATGACATCCATTCGCGAGTAGATGTAATCCTTAAGCTTCACCCCCTTTTCCACGACGGCCGACTGGAGATAGAATTGCATCCACGGCGCAATGGTCGTCCCCACCAAACCAATGACCATATAGAGGTAACCGGAGTTGAATTGGAACGAGGGCTTCACCGTGCTGATCAGCGACTTCGTCCAATCGGGATGCGCCAGGAAGCAGGAAACAGGGTAAGCCAGGTAGATGACGCATGCCGCCAGGAAGACTTTTTCCACGTAGTGGTAACTTCCCTTTACTACCAACAACCAGACAAAGAAAGCTCCTAGCGGGACCGCCACGAATCGGCTCATATGGAAAACGGACGTTCCCGAAGCCAGCCCGGCGAACTCCGATACGGTATTCCCCAAGTCGGTGATAATCAGCAGGACCATCAAGATGAAAGTGGTTCGAAAACCGTATTCTTCACGGATCAAGTCCGCCAAGCCTTTGCCGGTCACCACCCCCATGCGGCCCACCATTTCCTGAACGATGATGAGAGCGATGGTGATGGGGATCAAAGTCCAGAGCAGCGAGAACCCGAATTTCGCCCCCGCTACCGAATACGTGTAGATGCCCCCCGCGTCGTTGTCCACATTGGCCGTGATGATGCCGGGACCCAGAACCGCCATGAAAATCAACAGCCGGGTACCAAAATGTCGAAAGTTCTTGAGTTTCGCTGCCATGCGCACTCCCTAAGTACAGTGACGAGTGACGAGAAGGCAAGCAGGCAGATGGGCAGGTCGGCAGATAGGCAGATAGAGAAGCCCCAACTGCCTATCTGCCCACTGCCCACCTGCCGCTGGTCACTTGTCACTCGCCACTCGTCACTCCTCTACTTGCGGTTGATCACCAGCTCCAGGACATCGTCAGCGGTGACAATGCCCAGCAAGTGGCGCGCCTCGTCAACCACGGGAAGAGACATCAGATTGTATTTATGAAAGAGATCCACCACCGATCTTGCACTCTGCTGCGCCTGCACCGAAATTAGGGATTCCGAGGCAAGGTCCACCAGCGGTGTGCTGGCGGCGGCGAGCACTATCCGACCGATGGCTACCGCCCCTGCCAGGACCGCTTCTTTATCGATCATATAAATCTGGTGAACGGCTTCCACCGGCCCCTCGAAATTCCTCAAGGCCTCAATGGCTCCCGCGACGGTGGCGGAATCATGCACCACCACGTACTCGGTGGTCATCATCGACCCCGCAGTATTCTCCTCGAATCCCAATAGCTCTCTGACTTCCTTGGCCTCATCCTTCTCCATATCCGCCAGCAGTTCCGCCGAAGTCTCTGGGGAAAGCTGGTTCAGAACGTCGGCCGCTTCATCGGGAGGCATCTCCTCCACGATATCCGCAGCTTTCTCATGGGGGATACTTTCCAATAAATCGGCCTGCATTTTGGTGGGAATCTCGGAAAGAGCGTGCGCTGCGGTCTCATCATCCAACGATTCAATCAGAGCTTTTTGTTCGTTATGGCTCAACTCTTCCAGGATGTCAGCGATGTCGGCAGGATGCAACTTCGCCAGCCGGTCATAGGAGATGCGCAGCTTCACGCGGCGCGCCGGATCCGATTCAATAAGATTCACAAATTCCCACAGGATGATTCGGTTCGGAAGGGCGTT
>JBEKAD010000363.1:0-5862 GCA_050018435.1 Terriglobia bacterium | reverse complement strand
CCATCGTTCACCCTCCGGGTGTGAGGCTAGGATTCTTCACAAAATCTCTATACCACACATCCCGTGAGGGTGAACGTCTTTTCTGCGGTTTTCCGCTCGTACCAATCACGATTCTTGGGTTGCAAGCAAGCCCAGCAAAGGTAGCGCGGACCTGCAGAGCTTGCCCTGAGCACCGCGAATGGATCGGCATTTGCGCGGTCCCATCTCGTGCTGGCCTAAAGGTCAGCGCTACTGCCTGCGCGTGCTCAGGCCCGTCAGGGCCGACAGCCGTGGGGAAGCTATGGGCCACAATCTGCCGCTGCTACGCGGCTTGCATCCGCTCGCTTCTTTTCGCCATGGCGTGCTTTGGCCTGCCGACGAGAAAGCGAGGGCTTAAAGATGAGAGCTGCGGACCTAAACCCCAGGCTCGGGCTACGTTTGCTAGCCGCCGGTGAAATAAGTGCTGACGGCTGAAACACTTACGCAACTCATTGTTCGTTAAGGGGTTATGTGCTACTCTCTGGCTGAGACGGTTTCGGGAGTCCAGGATGACTGAAGTTTCTGCAGGTATATCTCGCGACATTATTGCCGGACTACGTAAAATAGGCTATCTTGGACCCTTGCTTGAGGAGAACTATGCTTTCCTAGATTGGTTCACGCCGCTTAGGGAAGAAAGAAAGGTGGTCGCTGCGGCCTTTGGACAGACGCCAGCTTCCTACGAATCGGCGTGCATAGGAGTGGCACAATCAAACGGCTTCCGGCGGGAGTCTCTCGTAAACAGCATTCTTGCGCTGGGAGCACCAATCATCCTGGAGCTTGATAGCGACGAGGTACGCGAGTGGAGCGTTTCGCGCGACCGAAATAGACACAAGTTGGTCGCCGCCTATCCGGCTGCCCACGTTGCACAAGCCATAGCAAAACGTGCGCAGGATTGGACTCCGGAATCTGTTCTTCGAGCTAAGAACATCGGAACATTCAACTGGGAGAGGCAGTATAGCTTGTTCTCTGGGTTGCTTCCCGACCTGGAACACCAAATACAGCAACAGTTGGACCCTATACTGCGTGCTGCGCTAGCTGCTACCAGCAAAGCCTATCGTGAGTCGACCGGAGGTAAGCCAAGTGCCGAGAACCTATTTAAGCTGATTTTCTGGCTGCTTGCTGCAAAGGTGTTTCACGATCGGAGAGTCAATGGATTCGCTTCCTTAGGGCGAGATCCTGATGCGTCTTTGCGAGCTGTAGCTAAGCATTACAAGGCCGAGACGCCGCGACTCCTGAATCGTGAAGCCCGCCAGGAAGCAGCAAATCGCATCTGGGACGGCCTCGACTTCCGTAACCTCTCTGTTGAGGTTCTGGCACAGATATGGTCTGTTACCCTCGTCGATGCAGAGACGAGAAAGAAGCTAGGCATACACCGAACGTCCAGGACGATTGTTCGCTACATAGTTGAACGAACTCCTTTTTCATCCTTCGGGGACGACAAACTGATTATCTTCGAGCCGTGCAGCGGCAGCGCCTCCTTCTTGATCGGTGCACTGAATGCGCTTCGCCCGAATTTGTTCGCAGCGTCCCCCAAAGAGCGCCATCGATACTATGTCAATCATTTGGCCGGAATGGAGAAGGACGCATTTGGCGCTGAACTCAGCAGGCTTGCGCTGACCTTGGCGGATTTTCCCAATCCAGACGGATGGGATATTACTGTAGGTGACGTCTTCGAGCCAGGAACACTGACCGATCGTCTACGAAGATCCGTCGTCGTCCTTTGTAATCCGCCGTTTGAGGATTTCAGCCCGCAGCAGAGGGCGCTCTACAACACATCTTCTCCAAAGAAGCCTGTGGAGTTGCTTCATCGGATACTGAACGATCTTCATCCAACTGGAGTCTTGGGTTTTGTTTTGCCGCACCTGTTTGTGGACGGACGCGGCTACGCTGAGATAAGGAAGCGATTGGCGGAACGTTTCGGCTCTATTGAGCTGACACTCCTCCCAGATAAGGCCTTCGAAGCTGACGCTGAAGTGGCGCTACTTATCGCGAAAGACCCGATTCCCCATGAGGCATGTCGTGTGTCCTTCCGACGCGTAAACGACAATGACGAAGCGTGGGACAATTTCCAACTCGACCATACTGTTTCCACCGACCACGCTGCCACGTTCAGTGTGCAGGATGTTGAGACCGGTCTAGTCGTTCCAGAGCTTCCAGACGTATGGAAGTATCTGATAAATCATCCGCCCCTCGGCAGGTTCGCCGACATCCGAAGAGGGATTGAATGGAATCAGCCTCTAATAAGAGGTGGCAAAGAAACCGGCAATAGATCCCGGTTTGTAAGGCCGAACCCAGCGGCGGGGTATATGAGGGGGGTTGCACCTAAGACGTCCTTCAAAGTATTTGAAGTGCCTTCCATGCTCTATCTGAGTATTAGGCCAGAAGATCAACGGGTGGGGGCCTGGAAACTTCCGTGGGAAAAACCGAAGGCTGTTTTGAACAAGTCTCGACGGTCACGCCGTGGCTGGCGCATTGCTGCCTTTCCAGACCGCGAAGGTGTTGTATGTTACCAGACCTTTTTTGGTGTTTGGCCGACATCTGATCGCTATGATGAGGTGCTGCTGGCAGCAATTTTGAATTCCCCGGTAGCGAACGCGTTTGTTGCCACGAGGGAAGGCCAGAGGGATATTACAGCTGAGACACTTCGTCTTATCCCGGCGCCCGTGTTCACCAAATCTCAGCGGCACAGGCTCTTGACGTTGGTAAACCAATACCAGACCGCGATAGAGTCTTGCGGCCTCCTGAGGCGCAGTTCCGAAGATCCGGAGATATTGCTTAAGAAGATTGACGCCGTCGTCCTTGACGGCTATCGCATGCCGCCACGGATTGAAAGAGAAGTACTTGATTTCTTTCGAGGTCACCGAAGACTGGTGTCGCATACATTCGATGATTACGTGCCAGCCGACTGCGAAGTATACTTCTCATTGTCAGCTATGCTTTCCGCCGAGTTCACTTCAGCCAATGCTGGGGCTTTGCTCCGTAGGGTTGAAGGGCAGTAGGTGATGGAGTGCGAGGCTATCTAATAGACGCCAACCACGTAAGTGCGTACCACAGACAGGAGTCAACGTTTATGGCGCGACTTCGGAAGGTTACGCCAGACACGCTAATTCGGGTATGCGCTGTGACTCTTGGGGAAATCGAAGCCGGATTATTAATGACAGACACCACCAATCAACAGCGCAGAGATGAATATTTGAGTTTCGTAATCGAGGAGCTTCTCCCCTACTGTTTGGACATCACCCAAACTACTCGGTTTACATATGCCGAGATTATGGCTCGTCTCTTTCGTGCGAATCCACCAGCAAAGTCTGATCTCCGCACTGATGTCCACCTAGCATCCTTGGGTGTTGACATCAATGATGTATGGATCTGTGCCGTGGCTTGGGAGCACGGGCTGACTCTCCTGACCCAAGACAAGATGAAGCAAATCAGAAGCGTAGTACCGGAGATAAACGTGGAGAGCTGGATTTAGGTCTTTGGCAATCAACTCTTTTGGGGCCTACCGCCCTCGTTCCTCCGTAGATATCGCTGAGATCAGTTGGGCTGGCTGGCGCAGGCCCTTGTTTCTTGAGGGGGCTGCGACATCCCGAAGTGACTTGTGGGAGTTGACGGCTCTTCTCAGTCGGCTTGTGGGACGGCACACTGCCGGAGAGTATGCCCGCCCAAAAACCTTGCCGAAAGGTAGTCCCTTCGGGAGATCGCAGACGCCAAAAAGCGACCCCCTACGCCAGCCCGCCAATAGTAGAGTACACAGGTTTCATCATTCGCAAGCAGTTTCATAGGATTACACCATGCAAAAATATCATCCGAAACATTTCTTGACGCGCGATTTGAGGAAGTGCTTTCGGCGCGTGCGGCCGGGACAGAACCCACAGTGGAAATTCGCACTCGCACTTCTTGTGGCGCTGGCTTGGTTGGCGGCCGCACCCGCCCGGGCCGCGGAGGCATTCCAGCCGCGTGCCGTGCCGCTGGTGACCACTGATCCGTACTTCAGCATCTGGTCTTTCGCGGACCACCTTACCGACGACTTCACCCGCCACTGGACCGGCAAGCCGCAGTCCCTTGAGAGCATGGTCAGGATCGATGGCGTCGCTTACCGGATCATGGGGAAGACCCCGGGCGAGGAGGCTTTACCACAAGTGGGGCTGGCCGTGTTCCCCACCCGCACGGTTTATGAGTTCGAGGGAGCGGGCGTTCACGTCACCCTGACGTTCCTCACGCCGCTTCTGCCGCGCGACTTGGAAGTGTTTTCCCGCCCGGTCACCTATCTCATTTGGGAAGTCCGTGCGGTGGACGGCCGCACGCACGCGGTTTCCGTCTACTACGCCAACTCCGCGCAGCTCGTGGTGAACACGGAGGACCAGGCAGTAGTCTGGTCGCGCGAAAAGATTGGTGATCTCAGTGTGCTGCGCATGGGATCTGAAGCGCAACCGATTCTCGCCAAGTCCGGAGATGATCTCCGCATCGATTGGGGCTACCTTTATGCTGCCGCGCCCATGAGCGAGGTAACCGCAAGCGCCATCGCCAGTCCTGACTCCCTGCACGAGGCCTTTGTCGAGCAGGGCGGTCTGCCCGGCAAGGATGAAGCTGACGGGCCCCGCCCCGCCCATCGCGCGCCGCAAATGGCCTTTGTGTTCGATATGGGCCAGGTTGGCGCGGAACCCGTGGCCCGGCATCTGATCCTCGCTTACGATGACCTCTATTCCATCGAATATTTTCATCAGCCCTTGCGCCCCTATTGGCGGCGCAACGGCGCGGAGGCGTCTAATCTACTCACCTCCGCCGAGCACGAATACGGCTCGCTGCGGGCGGAGAGCGAACAGTTTGATGGCCAGCTCATGCCGGACCTCACACGGGTGGGCGGGGAGAAGTATGCGCGTCTCGCGGCGCTTGCTTACCGGCAAAGCTTGGCCGCGCATAAGCTGGTGGCGGCGCCTGACGGCCAGACACCCTACTACTTTCCCAAAGAGAACTTCAGTTGTGGTTGTATCTCCACCGTGGACGTCATCTATCCGGCGGCGCCGGTGCTGCTTCTGGTGAATCCGCGCCTTGTGGAAGCATCGCTCGCGCCGGTGATGGACTACGTCAAGTCCGGCAAGTGGCCTTTTTCCTATGCGCCACATGATCTGGGCACTTATCCGCTCGCCAATGGTCGCGACCCATCGAAGATCGAAACTATGCCCGTGGAAGAATCCGGCAATATGCTCATCCTGTTCGCCGCCATTGCCAAGGCCGAGGGTAGTCCGGCGTTCGCGGAAAAGTACGCAACGATTCT
The DNA here is from genome assembly GCA_050018435.1 of Terriglobia bacterium. Taxonomy (GTDB): domain Bacteria; phylum Acidobacteriota; class Terriglobia; order UBA7540; family UBA7540; genus Bog-366. The sequence continues at coordinate 569 of JBEKAD010000363.1, read as the reverse complement.
CAAACCATGGGCCGATTACCTTGTGGAAAACGGGCTCAATCCCGAGAATCAACTTTGCACCGACGACTTTGCAGGACACCTGGCGCACAACACAAATCTCTCCATCAAAGCCATTCTCGGTTTGGGCTCCTATGCGCAAATCCTGGAAACGGAGGGGAAGAAAGAACTCGCGGCTCCCTACCGGGCGAAGGCGGAAGATTTCGCCAAACGCTGGACGGAGATGGCAAACGACGGCGATCATTATCGACTCGCCTTTGACAAGCCCGGCACCTGGAGCCAAAAGTACAATCTGGTGTGGGACAAGATTCTGGGCTTGAACCTCTTCCCAACGGAAGTTGCTCAAAAGGAAATCGCCTTTTACGAAGACCACCTCAACCGCTTTGGCCTGCCCCTCGATAGCCGCAAGACCTATACGAAACTCGATTGGGAGCTTTGGACCGCCACCCTGGCAGAGTCGCCGGCTGACTGGGAAAAGCTTATCTCGCCGATCTACGATTGGGTCAGAGAATCGCCCACCCGCGTTCCCCTCACCGACTGGTACTGGACTCGCGACGGCACACAGGTGGGAT